>JBOHCW010000278.1:0-3290 GCA_050725375.1 Actinocrinis sp.
ACGGTGCACCGCGTGCACGCTGCCCTGTCGGCGGCTCTGACCCGCGCGGTCAAGCGCGGCCTGATCGCCTTCAACCCGGCGGCGCGCACGGCGATCGACCTGCCGCCGACCAGCACCCCGCAGGTACGGCCGTGGACCGCAGATGAACTCGGCGTGTTCCTGGACTCGGTCAACGCTCACCGCCTCGGCGCGCTGTTCGAGGTCATGGCCTACACGGGGATGCGCCGCGGTGAGGCGATGGGCCTGCGCTGGTACGACGTCGATTTCGTGCGACGCGAGCTGACGGTGCGCCAGCAGATCAAGGAACCGCGCAACCGGCGGCCAGCCTGCCCGGTGTGCGGCGCTGTGCATCCCGGAGCCGAGTTCGACACTCCGAAGTCCAAGGGCCGCGACGGCGTCCCGATCGAGCTGGACGACGCCACGATCGGCGCGCTGCTCGCGCACAAGCTACGCCAGGACGCCGAGCGCGCCGAATGGGGCGACGCGTACACCGATCACGACCTGGTGTTCGCGCGGCCGTGCGGTGACCCGCTGAACACCAACATGGTGCACAAGACGTTCCACGCCCTGATCGACGCCGCGGGGCTGCGCCGGATCCGGCTGCACGACGTGCGTCACGGTCACGCGTCTCTGATGCTCGCGGCCGGCGTGGACATGGCGTTGGTGTCCAAGCGGATCGGGCACAGCTCGCAGAAGACGACCGTGGACCTGTACGCGCACCTGATGCCAGGTGTCTCGCGTGGCGCCGCCGAGAAGGCCTCCGCTCTGGTCCCACGAAAGCCGCGTGACCAATCGGTGACCAATCCGGCCGTCGTGACCGAATCAGCCGTAGACCCCAGCCGTGTTCCCGCTGGTCAGGACTCCGAGGGTCCGTCCGCGGGCTCCAGGGTCAGGCTGATGGAGTTGATGCAGTAGCGCTGGTCGGTCGGGGTCGGGTAGCCCTCGCCCTCGAACACGTGGCCCAGGTGCGAGCCGCAGTGGGCGCAGCGGACCTCGGTGCGGACCATGCCTTGCGAGCGGTCCTTGATCAGCTCGACGGCGTCTGTGTCGGACGGGTCGTAGAAGCTCGGCCAGCCGCAGTGCGAGTGGAACTTGGTGTCGGAGCGGAACAGTTCGTTGCCGCAGGCCCGGCACTTGTACACGCCGACGGTCTCGGTGTCGGTGTACTCGCCGGTGAAGGCCGCCTCGGTGCCCGCCTGGCGTAGGACGCGGTACTCCTTGGGCGAGAGCTGGTTATGCCACTCGTCCTCGGTCTTCGTTACTTCGTAAGTCATACATCGAGCGTAAGCCGCGCCGGGGTGTGCTGGTGACGCGCGGGGCGGTCGTGCAGCCGTGGTTAGCGGACGGTAATGCGTACACGTCGCCCGCGCGTCTGCCGCTGCGGCTCGCTACCGGTCAGAGACCTGCGGATATGCGACCAGATGGCGGGTGAAGAGGAATCCGTCCTCGGTCAGCAGGGTGTGCAGGGCCAGCGGGAGCGATGGGTCGAGGGCCGGGCCGGCCAGGATGCGGGTCGCCTCGCCGCCCACCAGGCGCGGGGACAGGCTGAGGCAGAGCTCGTCGAGCCGGCCCGCGTTCGCCACTTCGGCGAGGAGTTTCGGGCCGCCTTCGCACAGGATCCGGCCGCGGCCGGATCCGGCGAGCTGGTCGATCGCCCTCGCGATGTCGACGCGTCCGGTGCCGGCGATGAGGACTTCGCCTGCCTCGCGGGCGTGGGCCAACTGGGCCTCGGGCGCGTCGGTGACGGTCACCGTGATCGTGGGGACCACCGCCTCGCGGTACAGGGCCGACTCGAAGTCCAGGTCCAGGCTCGCGCTGACCACGGCGATCGACGGCGCCGGCGGCTGGCCGGCGTCGGCGCGCAGGCGGGCGTACTGCTCGCGGGGCACCGCCGGCTGGTGGTACCCCTCGGTGCGCACCGTGGACGCGCCGACCAGGACCACGTCGGCCAAGGCGCGCAGGACGCGGAAGATCTTCTTGTCCGCCTCGCCGGACAGGCCCGCGGACCTGCCCTCGGCCTGGGCCGCTCCGTCAGCCGACGCGACCATGTTCGCACGCACCCAGCGGGTCGCATGGCCCGGATACGCGTACAGCGCGGCTAGGTCCGGTTCGACGTCGCGGGCGGGGTGGGGGATCAGTTGGCGCACGGCGTCAGCCTGACATACGCCGTGTCCAAACGCGGCCCGTACCCCTGCATCCGGTGCCCCGGTTGCAGGGGAAACCCTATGGGTGTACCGGCAATGAGAGCGCTGTCGAGGAGATGTCTGCTTATTCATTGACCGGTTTCGTTCACGGCGCTAACTTCCCCTCAGCGTGCCGCGAACGGGCCCGAGTTGCCAGGGGATCGTGCTGCGGACGCTGATATAGGCCGGTTCGGACCCACCGGTCCGGCCTCATCTCCACAGCACGCGACGCCGAGCACGACGGGTACCGGCGATCCTGCCTCTCCCACGTATCCCGCCGCGCCGCGACGAAGCGCGCCGCAACCATCCGGACCGCCGCCCCAGGGCGTCGCGGTGATCCCGCGCGTCCGGAAACGCCTCCGGACTCCCGTGCGGGCGGGCGCACCCACATGCGCCGCCGCCACACTCGAGATTGAGGGGAACGAACCACGTGATCCACGAAACGTTCGAGCCGCGAGCTGCACGCGGGCCTCGGCGCCACGGCCGCCGGCTGCGCACGGCCGTCGCCTTCGCCGCCGCGGCGGCGCTGTCCCTGGCGGGGATGGCCACGGCCGCCGCCAGTTCCACTCCCGCAGCCACGTCGGGAGTGCACTACGTCGCCCAGTGCTCATCCAGCTCCGCCGCGGGCGCGATGCACTGCCTGTCCCTCAAGCGCACCGACACCCACGCGATGACCGAGGGAACCCTGCTCGCCACGCCTGACGCGACCGTGTCCGGTTACGGCCCGACGCAGCTCCAGTCGGCGTACAACCTGGCCTCGGCCGCCGCGTCCGGCGGCTCCGGCCAGACCGTCGCGCTGGTCGACGCCTACGACTACCCGACCGCCGAGGCTGACCTCGGCGTCTACCGCAGCCAGTTCGGCCTGTCCGCGTGCACCACGTCCAACGGATGCTTCAAGAAGATCAGCCAGACCGGCTCCACCACCTCGCTGCCCTCGCCCGCCCCGGCCAGCGACGACTGGACCGGCGAAGAGGCCCTGGACATGGACATGGTCTCGGCGGTCTGCCCGAACTGCCACATCATTCTCGTCGAAGCCGACAACAGCTCGCTGACCAACCTGGGTGTCTCGGCGAACGAGGCGGTGGCGCTGGGCGCCAAGTACATGTC
>JBOHCW010000279.1:0-4690 GCA_050725375.1 Actinocrinis sp.
TCTCACGGCCGTTGGCGAGCCGCACCTTCCGCCGGCCGGTCATGTCGTGGCTGACGTCGCGGATGGCCCGGATCGGGTTCTCCAGGGTCAGGTCGCGCATCACCGTACCGGCCTCGATCACGCGCAGCACCAGGTCGGTCGCGCCGACCTTGAGCAGCATCGTGGTCTCGGACATGTTGGAGTCGCCGACGATGACGTGCAGCCGCCGGAACCGTTCCGCGTCGGCGTGCGGCTCGTCGCGGGTGTTGATGATCGGGCGCGAGCGCGTGGTGGCGCTTGAGACGCCTTCCCAGATGTGCTCGGCGCGCTGGCTCACGCAGTAGACCGCGCCGCGCGGGGTCGGCAGCACCTTGCCCGCGCCGCAGATCAGCTGACGGGTCACCAGGAACGGGATGAGCACGTCCGCCAGCCGGGAGAACTCCCCGTGCCGGGTGACCAGGTAGTTCTCGTGGCAGCCGTAGGAGTTGCCGGCCGAGTCCGTGTTGTTCTTGAACAGGTACACGTCGCCGGCGATGCCCTCTTCGTGCAGCCGCCGCTCGGCGTCGACCAGCAGGCCTTCGAGGATGCGCTCGCCGGCCTTGTCGTGCACGACCAGCTCTTCGATGGTGTCGCACTCCGGGGTGGCGTACTCCGGGTGCGAGCCGACGTCCAGGTACAGCCGGGCGCCGTTGCGCAGGAACACGTTCGAGGAACGCCCCCAGGACACCACGCGGCGGAACAGGTACCGCGCCACCTCGTCCGGGGACAGCCGCCGCTGCCCGCGGAACGTGCAGGTGACGCCGTACTCGTTCTCCAGTCCGAAGATCCGACGGTCCATCGGTTCCCCACCGCCTTCGCCCTAAGGGGGATATGTGGACTCTTACAGGTTCCTTATCCACCGCCGCGAGGTCCCAATCGGGGCCCTATGGCGTCAGCTCTCCGAACCGCTCTCGTCTTCCCCGTCTTCCAGGACGTCGTCGATGTCGTCGAGGATGTCGCCCTGGGCCGCGGCCGCGGCGGGCTTGCCGGCCGCCGCGCCCTTGCCGCCGGGGGTGGCGCCGCCGACGCCGTCACCTGCGCCGTGGTTGCCGTTGCCGTTGTCACCGTTGCCGTTCTCGGCGATGGCCGCCTCGTCCGCGCCCGGCTCGTCGGCCAGCAGCCGGGCCAGCTGGGCGCCGACCAGCCGGCGGAACTTGCGGTCGCGCTGTCGGCCGCGGTCCAGGACCGCCACTTCGAGCTGCGCCGGGGCCAGTTCGCGGGTCTCGGTGCCGTCGCGGCCGAGGGCGGCAACGGCGGTGCGCAGCGCGGCGCCCAGGTGCGAGCCCTCGGTGTAGCTGCCCTCCAGCACGGTGCTGACCGCCTCGGCCGCGCCGCCGATGACCACGAAGCCGTGCGCGTCGGCGACCGAGCCGTCGTAGGTCAGCCGGTAGATCTGGTCCTGGTCGGGCCGGTCGCCGACCTCGGCGATGATCAGCTCGACCTCGTACGGCTTGCCGCCGGCCTCGGAGAAGATGGTGCCGAGGGTCTGCGCGTAGGCGTTGGCCAGGCCCAGCGCGGACACGTCGCGCCGGTCGTAGAGGTAGCCGCGGGTGTCCGCGAGGCGCACCCCGGCCTGGCGCAGGTTCTCGAACTCGTTGTACTTGCCGGCCGCGGCGAAGCCGACCCGGTCGTAGATCTCGCTGATCTTGTGCAGCACCCGGGAGCGGTTCTCGGCGACGAACAGGATCCCGCCGTCGTAGTTGAGCACCGCGACCGAGCCGCCGCGCGCGATGTTCTTGCGCACGTAGTCGGCCCGGTCCTTCATCAACTGCTCGGGCGACACGTAGAACGGGGTCGTCATCAGTTCCTCGTCATCTGTCCGGTCTTCGAAGAATCCAGTCGCCGCACGCTAGCGCAGCGGGGCCTGCGGGCCGTCGGGCAGACGGTGGCGGGCGTCGACGATCTCGTGCACGAGTTCGGAGACCTCCTCCTCGGGCAGCCTGCGGTAGCCCTCTTCCGTCACCGTGGCGATCACCGGGTAGATGCGCCGGGTGGTGTCCGGGCCGCCGGTGGCCGAGTCGTCGTCGGCCGCGTCGTAGAGCGCCTGGATCGCGGCGGTGGCCGCGCCGGTGGCGTCCAGGTCGGGGCGGTAGAGCTTCTTGAGCGCGCCGCGGGCGAAGACCGAGCCCGAGCCCACCGAGTAGAAGCCGTGCTCCGGATACTGGCCGCCGACCGGGTCGTAGCTGAAGATGCGCCCCTCGCCGGTCTCCAGGTCGTAGCCGGCGAACAGCGGCACCACCGCCAGGCCCTGCATGGCCAGGCCCAGGTTGCCGCGGATCATGGTGGCCAGCCGGTTCGCCTTGCCGTCCAGGGACAGCTCGACGCCCTCGATCTTCTCGTAGTGCTCCAGCTCGACCTGGAACAGCTTGACCATCTCCACCGCGATGCCCGCGGTGCCCGCGATGCCGACCACCGAGTACTCGTCCGCCGGGAAGACCTTCTCGATGTCGCGCTGCGCGATCATGCTCCCGGCGGTGGCCCGGCGGTCGCCCGCCATCAGCGCCCCGCCCGGGAAGGTCAGCGCCACGATCGTGGTCCCGTGCGGCACGTCCAGCGGCACGCCGCCGGTCCCGGACACCCCGAGCGCGGCCATCCGCCGCCCCGGCAGGTACTCCGGGTTGTAGGCCGCGAGGAACTCGGTGAACGAGGACGTGCCCGACCCGATGAAGGCGCCGCCCATCAGGCCGCCGCCGGTCCCGGCCGTCCCTGGAATGCGTCCAGCCCCTTGCCCTTCCACGAGCTCCCTCTCATCCCTCCGTCGACCACGCGGATCAGACTACGCATGCGCCCGGCCGTGGCCGAAGCGCCGGATGCCCCGTACCCTACCCGTCCCGCGGCCCGGTCCGGCGGTTTGTGCGGCCACCGCCCGGATGCCGACCACGGAACCAGATCGGCGCAGGCCAGGGCTATTGGCCGCCCTTTTGCACGAACCCGCGGACGAAGGACTCGGCGTCGGTCTCGAGGACCTCGTCGATCTCGTCCAGGACGTCGTCCACGTCGTCGGACAGCTTCGCGTGACGGTCCTTCAGGTCGCTGGTCTCGTCGACGAACTCGTCCTCGACGTCCTCGGTCTGCCTGGAGGCGTGCTCCTGCCCGCCGGTGTCCTTGGCCGCCACGGTGATCACCCGCATTCTTCTCAGAGAACCTGCGTTGCCGGAAACTGCCGTACCGCCCGGCGCCCCCGTGCCTGCGGACCGCCGTGCCAGGTTGCTGCGACGCCGCCGAACCGGGAGTGCCGGTGCGCAGTGCCGATGATCAGACCCTACGCCGCGCGACCGACAAGAGGTGAGAACGCGGTCGGGCGCCGGTCGGATCCCCGGACTCACGCCTTTGATCACAGCTTCCCCAGGGCCGTGCGGTTCACACGTTCGCACGCTGTGGGCGAACCGGGGAACGGTGGCGCCGCGGGGCGCGTTGAAGCGCCTCGTGGTCCGCGCCGGATCCCGTTGGCCCGGTTCAGCTTCCGGTGATCTCGCGCACCAGGTCGCCCGCGGTGCGGCAGCGCTCGATCAGCGCCTCGACGTGCTGCTTGGTGCCGCGCAGCGGGTCCAGGGTCGGCACCCGCTGCAGGGACTCGCGGTCGGGCAGGTCGAAGATGACGCTGTCCCAGGAGGCCGCGGCGACCGAGTCGGCGTACTTGTCCAGGCAGCGGCCGCGGAAGTACGCGCGGGTGTCCTCCGGCGGCATGTCCACGGCGCGCCGGATCTCCTCGTCGGTGGTGATCCGCTCGAAGCGGCCGCGGGCGGCCAGGCGCTGGTAGAGGCCCTTGGCCGGGCGCACGTCGGAGTACTGCAGGTCCACCAGGTGCAGCCGCGCGTTGTCCCAGTCGATGTCGTCGCGTCTGCGGTAGCCGTCCAGGATCTCCAGCTTGGCGACCCAGTCCAGCTCGCGGCTGAGCGACATCGGGTCGCCCTCCAGCCGGGTCAGCACCGACTCCCAGCGCTCCAGCACGTCGCGGGTGACCTCGTCGGCGTCGGCGCCGTACTTGTCCTCGACGTACTTGTGGGCCTGCTCGAAGTACTCCATCTGCAGCTGAACGGCTGTCAGCTTGCGCCCGGAGCGCAGGGTGACCAGGCGCTTGAGGCTCGGGTCGTGGCTCACCTCGTGCAGGGTGCGCACCGGCTGGTCGACGGTGAAGTCCACCGACATGAACCGGTCCTCGATCATCGCCAGCACCAGGCTGGTGGTGCCCATCTTGAGGTACATCGAGACCTCGGACAGGTTCGCGTCGCCGATGATCACGTGCAGCCGGCGGTAGCGCTCCGGGTCGGCGTGCGGCTCGTCGCGGGTGTTGATGATCGGGCGCTTGAGCGTGGTCTCCAGGCCCACCTCGACCTCGAAGAAGTCGGCGCGCTGGGAGATCTGGAAGCCGTCCGCGCGACCGTCCTGGCCCAGTCCCACCCGGCCGGCGCCGGCCACCACCTGGCGGCTGACGAAGAACGGGGTCAGGTGCCGGACGATGTCGGCGAACGGCGTCTGCCGAGCCATGAGGTAGTTCTCGTGCGTGCCGTACGACGCGCCCTTGCCGTCGGTGTTGTTCTTGTACAGCTGCAGTGGTGCCGAGCCGGGAACGGTCAGCGCCATGCGGGCCGCCTCGGCCATCACCCGCTCCCCCGCCTTGTCGAAGCGGACGGCGTCGAGTGGCGTCGTGGTCTCCGGTGCGGAGTACTCC
>JBOHCW010000280.1:0-8815 GCA_050725375.1 Actinocrinis sp.
CGTACGTGCAGTCCTGCTCAAGCCGTCAATACCGGCCGCCGCTGCCGCGCCCGAGCGCACGAGGCGCGCAGGCCCGCCCGGTCGCAAATCAGTACCCTGTTATGTCCGTCTGAAACGGACAGCCCCAGGCCCGCCGACGCGCCACCGAACCCGGTCCGCCGTACGATCGCAACACCCCGAACCGAGTCGACTGACGCCAGGGTCCGATGATGTCCGTTTCAAATGGACACCAGGGCGGTGGTTTCGTCGGGGCGCAGTACGACGTAACGCAGTGGCACGTGGCGGGCCGAGGCCGCGTCGCGGAAGGCGTCGACGAACCAGGGACCGACGATCCCGTCGTAGACCACCTGGTAGCCGCCGCCTGCGTACCCGGCGGCGGCTTGCGCCAAGACGCCGATGACGACGTCGTTCTGCCGCTCGGCATGGGGCAGGTACGGTGCGATCCGGCCTTGCTTGATGAACTCCCAGAACTCGTCACTGCGCAGGTGGACGCTTGGCGTGAGCCGATCGGCGAGCAGTGCGGCCACCGTGCTCTTTCCCGCCCCGGGCGGCCCGGTCAGGATGATGACCTGGCCCGCAGCCGACGAAGCGGGAACTGCGCCGATGCTCGGCCCGGTCATTCGGCGATTCCTTCCGCGCGTTTGACGAGCTGTCGCCGGGGCGGTTGTCCCCGGTATCAACCGCCCTCTTACAGCCCGAGTTCGCCGAGGTCCGCGCCGACTACCGACTCGTCGCCCTCGACCGCCACGATCAAGTCCGCCGGGCGCAGCGCCGCACGGACGGCGGTGTTGACGTCGTCGAGGGTGACTTCGAGCAGCCTTGCGTGCTCGGTGGTCACGTAGTCGGCCGGCAGGCCGTGGCGGGCCATCTCGACCAGCCTTGAGCCGACCGCGCCGGCCGTTTGGAGGCCGATCGGGGTGGCGCCGGCCAAATACGCGCGGGTCTTGTCGAGCTCCTCTTTGGTCGCGCCGGCGTCTACGAACTCTTCGATGACGCGGAGGGTGTCCGCGACGGCCGCGGCGGTCGCGTCCGTGCGGACCTCGGCGGAGAAGGAGAACATGCCGACCGGGCGGCCGAAGTCGAAGCCGGCGTGGGCGCCGTACGTGTAGCCCTTGACCTCGCGCAGTTCGTGGTTGAGACGTGACGTGAACGAGCCGCCCAGAATCGTCGCGCCGAGCCGCAGGGCGACGATGTCGACGCCGCTCGCGGTCGTCTTCGCGCGCGTGGGCGTCGGGTGGCCGATGCGCAGGGTGGACTGGACGGCTCCGGGCCGGTCCGCGATCACCATGCGGTTCGAGGCCCGGACGGCGACCGGGTCAGCGTCCGTGCCCTCTTCGGCCTTCGGGAAGTCGCCGAACAGGGTGCGGCCCAACGCTTCCAGGTCGAGGCGGTCCAGGTCGCCCGACACCAGCAGCGTGCCCGCGTTACGCAGCCACGTCGCGTGGAACGCGCGCACCGCTTCCGCGTCCAGCGCCGCGGCGGTCTCCGGGTCGCCGCCGGTCAGCCTGCCGAAGCGCACGCCGGTGCCGTACAGCGCGCCGCGCAGGGCCGCCTGGGCGCGTGGCCCGGGGCGGGCGAATGCCTCGCGCTTGCTGGCGATCAGATCGGACAGGTACCGCTCGACGTCCTTGTCCGTGAACGCGGGGGTGCGCACGGCCTCGGCCAGCAGGTCGGCCCCGGCGGCCGCCTCGGCCACCGGCAGGTCGATCGACAGCCGCGCGGTCAGCCAGCCGGTGTCCACCGACCAGCTGCCGCCCAGCGACTCGACCGCGGTGCCGAACTCGTCGGCGCTGCGCTTCGCGCTGCCCTCGTCCAGCAGGCCGGCGGTCGCCCGGGCCAGGCCGTCGAGGCCCGCGGGCTCGCGCAGCGCGCCGCCGTCGAGCAGCAGCGAGATCCAGGCGATCGGCTGGCCCGGCAGGTGCGCGCCCAGGATCCGGCCGGCGCCGACCGCGCTGGAACGCACTTCCGGGAACACGTACGGTCGCGGACTGTTCTGGGCCGGGCGCGCGGCCAGCGAGATGTCGGCCATGGTGCTCAGCCCTCCGTGCTCTCAGCGGCCTTCGCCGCGCTCTCGGACGTGTCGCCGGCCGCTTCGCCGGGCGTGTACAGGAGCGTGATCCGGTTGTCCGGCGCGAACACCCGCGCCGCCGCCTCGCGCACCTGCCGCGCGTCGACCGCGAGCAGTTCAGGCAGCCGCTCGGCCACCTTGAGCGCGTCGCCGAACAGCGTGGCGTGCTTGCCGAGCTGGTCGGCGCGCGAGCCGACCGTGGCCAGTTCACGCGACCAGTCGGCCGCCAGCATCGAGCGGGCCCGGCCCAGCTCGTCGTCGGTCACGCCCTCGGTCGCCACGTTCTCGCAGACCTCGAAGAAGGCCGCTTCCAGCTCGGCCGGGTCGACCCCGTCGCGCGGGGTGGCCATGCCGGCGACCATGGACTCGTGCCAGGCGTGCTGCCACGAACCGAGGTAGCCGCCCTCGGCCTGCGCCAGCCGCCGCTCGGTGACCAGCTCGCGAAACAGCCGGCTGCCGCGTCCGCGCCCGAGCACGACGCTGAGCACGTCCTCGGCCGCCGCGCCCGGCTCGGCGAACCGGCGTGAGCGCATGGCGAAGAACAACCGGGGAAGCGGCACCGGCTCGACCAGCTCGACCCGCTCGGCCCGGCCGATCCGCTCGCCGATCGGCGCGACCTCGGGCAGCTGCGGGCGCACCCGCGGCGTCAGCTTGCCGAAGTACTGCTCGGCCAGCGCGCGCACCTCGTCCGGCGAGGTGTCGCCGACGACGGTGAGCACGGCGTTGTCGGGGGAGTAGTAGGACTCGTAGAAGGCCGTGAAGTCGGACAGCTTCGCGCCGTCCAGCTCGGCCATCGAGCCCATGGTCGAGTGGTGGTACGGGTGGCCCTCGGGATAGACCAGCTCGCCGATCACTTCGTGCCAGCGCCCATAAGGCACATTGTCGTACCGCTGGCGGCGCTCGTTCTTGACCACCTCGCGCTGGTTGTCCAGCGTCTCCTGGGTCAGCGCCAGCGCGCCCATCCGGTCCGCCTCCAGCCACAGCGCGGTGGCCAGCGCGCCGGAGGGCACGGTCTGGAAGTAGTTGGTGCGGTCCGAGCTCGTGGTGGCGTTGATCGCCGAGCCGCCGACGGCCTGCAGCGCGCCGAAGTGCTCGCCCTTGCCGACCTGGGCCGAGCCCTCGAACATCAGGTGCTCGAATAGGTGCGCGAAGCCGTGCTTGCCGGACGGCTCGTGCCGCGAGCCGACGTTGTACCAGAGGTTCACCGCGACGATCGGCGCCGCGCGGTCCGCACAGACCACCACCCGCAGCCCGTTGTCCAGGGAGAACTGCTCGACCGGCCAGCCGAACCCGCTCGCGTCGGCCGGCCGCGTCCCGTCAACGGTCGAGGTCGAGGCAGTGCCTGTGTCCGCCACCCGTGCCCCCTTCTTCGGTTCCGCGGCCTCGCGGCCGCTCCGTCAGGTCAGCATAAAGGGCGGTACGCGTTCCACGGCGGTTGGCCACGGCGGACGGCGGGAAGACGCCCAGTTGAACCGATCACGTTGCCGAAGGGGTCAGGTGAGGCCGGATGCAGCGGATGACGATGCGCAGCGCGGTGCTGGAACGGCCGATCATCGGGCGGGTCGCCGACCGGCACACCCGGCAGCGGGTGCTGCCCCGGTGGACCACGTGGTTCTTCGTCGTCGCGGCGGTGGTGCTGATCCCGTGGATCGTGCTGCTGTTCTCCTCGCAGTCCCAGCAGATCGGGGTCGGCCGGCACTGGCGGCTGGTCTGGGGCGGCTTCGACTGCTTCCTGGTGCTCGGCTTCGCGGCCACCGCCTACCGGATCGCGACCCGCTCGCCGCGCGGGGCGATCACGGCCGCGGCCACCGGAACGATGCTGTTCGTCGACGCCTGGTTCGACGTGCTCACCTCGCGCCGCCCGGTCGACCGGCTCGCCGCCGTGCTCATGGCCGTGTTCGCCGAACTGCCCTGCGGGCTGATCTGCTTCTTCGTGGCGCGCCGGATCATCGGCGTGATCGAGTCCTCGATCCCGGTGCTGCGCGCCGCCGGGTTCCGCCTCGACGGCGGAAGGTTCGTGCCCCCGCCGGACATCGCGGCCCGGATCGCGGCGCGCGAATCAGGCGGCTTAGACAGCTCGGACGGCCCGGACCAGACCTGGAAGAGCGATCCGGCCGACCTCTGACGTATTGTCGGGGCCGGCCGGATCGTGGTGGTGCCGTCGGGTTTTACCTCAGAACGCTGAGTTCCTCGTCCAGTGCGCCAGCAGCGAGGTGTCGCCGACCACTTCGAGCGCCGGGTCCACCGCCTTGCGCCGGCCGTATGCGAACAGCGCCAGGTCCTGCGCCGTGCCGCGCACCGCCACCGCGCCCTTGACGTGCGCGTGCGACCAGCGGAAGCCGTCGGGCTCCAGGGTGATCAGCCACTCGCCGGGCAGGCCGGTGCCGTCCAGGTCGGTCGCGTGCAGGTGGATCGTCTCGCCGTCGCCGTGCAGATCGTGCACCTTGGGACGGAAGTACGCGGCGTACGGCAGCGATTCGAGCAACTCGTCGACCGCGTCCACGGCCACCGTCGGCTCGATCCGGCCGGCCACGCCCGCGGCGGCCTCGGCGTCGGTGCGGTGGATCGTGGTCTCGAACAGCATCCGGCGGATCCAGAAGCCCACGTCCTTCTGCGCGCCCCACGAGTACATCGGCGCCTCGGGGTCCTGCGAACGCAGCGCCGCGACCAGGCCGGCGCCGCGCTGGGCGAGCCAGGCCGGCACCGCGGACCAGTCGGCCGGCGGCTCGGCGTCGACGGTGCGCTGCGAGACGCGCTCGGGCGCGAGGTCGGAGACCATCGTGCCGACCCAGGTGTGGATCAGTGCCAGGTGCTTGACCAGGTGGCCGATGTTCCAGTCCGCGCAACCGGGCACCGGAGTGCCGGCGGAGGTGACGGAGACCAGTTCCGCGATGCGGCGGATCTCGCCCTCCAGCAGGTCTATGGCGGTCTCGCTGCGGACGGTTCGATGACGGGGCGACGGGGCGAGGGTGGGCACCGGAGGCTCCTTATACGGTCGTGTGCGGGTTACGCAGTTGTACAGGTATGTATGGATTCGTGCCTTAACTACGGGTTGCGCGATACCTGTGGCAGCGACGCCCTCGCACGGCATCGTCGCCGTTTGGCTTCCGCACGCGTCTGGATGGCCGTGATCGGTAGCTCAAAAGGGTGGTAAGGCTGTTTGTCCCCCTAGTCGGGACTCGGCATGCCTTCCGAGAGGTATTCCTTAAAGCTTGGGGCCAACGGGCGCTGAACGCCACGTGACATCCGTCTCGTCACCCCCTGGCGCCCCTTACGCGGAGCCTGCGCGCTGCGGCGTCGCTCAGCGACCGCCACGATGTGATCGCTACCGTAATCAGCACTGTCCCGAATCGGTGACCGTTGCCGCGCGCCCTAAGACACTGCCCCCATGCTCCCTTAGGGTGGGATAGGCGGTTCAGGTGATCTTCAGCTCGTCTGACGCGGGTGGGACAGTGCCCGGACGGTGGTGCGTTTAGGCAATGGTGCGTTTAAAGGAGGATTCCGGTGGGTTGGGGCCTGGGGGCTGCACTGGTGGCGGCGCTGTGCTACGGCGTGGCGTCGGTGCTCCAGGCGGTCGGGGCGCGCCGGGTGGAGAAGACGGAGCAGATCGATCACCGGCTGCTAGTGCGGGTCTTCCAGTCACTGCCGTTCCTCGCGGGCACCGCGCTGGACGCCGTCGGTCTCTGTTTCAACCTGTTCGCGCTGCGCAGGCTGACCCTGTTCACCGTCCAGGCGGTGGTCAACACGAACCTGGCCGTCACGGCCGTGGTCTCCGTGCTGCTGCTGCGCGTCGTGCTCGACCGGCGCGACAAGACCGCGGTCGGCGCGGTGATCTGCGGCCTGGTGCTGCTCGGCCTGGCCTCGGGGCCGGAGGGCAAGGGCGTGTTCGAGACCGAGGACCGCTACGTCCTGCTGATCGCGGCCGCCGCGCTGGCCCTCGCCGCGATGATCATCGCGAACGTGTACAAGCAGGCGCATCCGGCCGTGCTCGGCGCGCTGAGCGGCTTCCTGTTCGGGCTGTTCGGGATCTCCGTGCGGGTAATACCGTCGCTGGCCCCGCACCACCTGGTCACCGACCCGGCGACCTACGCCGCGATCATCTCCTCGGCGACCGGCTTCCTGTTCTTCGCGGCCGCCCTCCAACGCGGTTCGGTGACGGCGGCGACCGCCGCGCTCGTGGTCGGCGAGACGGCGGTGCCCGCGCTGGTCGGCCTGATCGCGCTCGGCGACACGACCCGGCACGGCTGCGCGCCGGTCGGCGTGATCGGGTTCCTGTTCGCGGTCGGCGGCGCGCTCGCACTGTCCCGTTACGGCGAACTCGGCGAGAACAAGCCCGCCGCGGTCGCGCCGGACAAGGTGCCCAGCTCCAGCTGACGCGATGTCAGAGCGCCGGCTCGCTCTCGGAGTGCGCCGTGACATCAGCTGCGACGGCGCCCTCGGCCATCTGCGCCTCGGTCTCCGCGTCGCGCCGCGACTGCTTGTGCCGGTTCCACAGCACCAGCCCGACCACTGCGACGATCGCCGCGCCGAACAGGGCGTAGCTGGCCACGTTCGTGTAGTGCTCGATCCGCTTCCATGCGGTGCCGGCCAGGTAACCGATCAGGATGAACGCGCTCGCCCACGTAACGCCGCCGAAGGCGTTCCACGCCAAGAAGGTGCGATAACGCATCCGGGCGGTACCGCACAGGCTCGGCACCAGGGCACGCAGCACCGCCGTCCAACGCCCGGCGAACACCGCGCGTCCGCCGAGCCTGTTGATCATCTGCTTGCCCTGTACGACGTGCGCCGGCTTCACGAATCGCTGCGGCGCCTTGGCCAGCAGCGTGTCGCCCCATTTCTTGCCGACCTCGTAACCGACCGAGTCGCCGATCACCGCGCCGAGGATCGCCGCCGCGAACACCGCCCACAGCGGGATCTTGCCCTCGTACGCCAGGAACCCGCCGACCACGACCGCGGTCTCGCCGGGCAGCAGGAAGCCGAGGAAGACCGACGCCTCAAGGCCGGGCAGCAGGAAGACCAGCGCGAGCGCGATCGCCGGGTCGAGTTTGAGGAGCTGGTCGACCAGCCAGCTGACCATGCGTCAATCTCCCAGATAGGCGAGCAGCGAGTCGTGCAGCAGGCCGTTCGACGTGCACGCCGAGCCCGCGGCGGGGGACGGGTCGCCCTCGGTCGAGCTGAACCGGCCGCCGGCCTCGGCCACGATCACCGCGACCGCGGCCATGTCCCACAGCGACACCTCGGGCTCCGCGGCCAGGTCCACCGCGCCCTCGGCCACCATCATGTGCGACCAGAAGTCCCCGTAGGCGCGGGTGCGCCAGCAGGCCCTGGACAGGGCCAGGAAACCTTCGAGCTTGCCGTCCTCTTCCCATGAGACCACGGACGAGTACGCGAAAGACGCGTCTTCGAGCTCGCGCACCTTCGACACCGCGAGCCGGGTCGCCGACGACAGCGACCGGCCGGTGTACGCGCCGCCGCCCTTGGAACCCCACCAGCGGCGGCTGAGCGCCGGCGCGGAGACGACCCCGACGACCGGCTCCGGGCCCTCCATCAGCGCGATCAGGGTCGCCCACACCGGCACGCCGCGCACGTAGTTCTTGGTCCCGTCGATCGGGTCGACCACCCAGCGCCGCCGGGTCGCCCCGCCGTTGCCGGGGGTGTCGCCGTACTCCTCGCCGAGGATCGCGTCGCGCGGGCGCGAGCGGCCGAGGGTGGTGCGCACCAACTCCTCGGTGGCCTTGTCCGCGTCGCTGACCGGGGTCAGGTCGGGTTTGGTCTCGACCTTCAGGTCCAGCGCCTTGAACCGCTGCATGGTAAGCGAGTCGGCCTGGTCCGCCAGAACGTGCGCCAGTCTCAAGTCGTCGTCATAGCGCGTCACACCCCCCAACCTAGCGGCTCGACGGCGTCACGGGCCGTTTGCCGCCTCGGATCGTCGTGCGCCGCTTGTCGCCGTACCCGAAACGAGCGCAATGAGCCGGCGCCGATTGACGTGAGGCGCCGCGCGGACCGACAATGCAACCGAACGTTCGGTCGGGAGGTGGAGCGGTGACGGTGTTGCACGCGCGGGACGAGACCGGGCTCGGCGACGGTCCGCAGCAGCGGCAGGTGGACCCCGAGCAGGTCTTCGAGGCGCTGCTGGCCGCGGACGAGCGGGTCGAGCCGCGCGACTGGATGCCCGACGCGTATCGCGCCGGCCTGGTCCGGCAGATCGCCCAACACGCGCACTCCGAGATCATCGGCATGCAGCCTGAGGGCAACTGGCTCACCCGCGCGCCCTCGCTGCGGCGTAAGGCGATCCTGCTCGCCAAGGTGCAGGACGAGGCGGGGCACGGGCTCTACCTGTACGCGGCCGCCGAGACGTTAGGCGTCGCGCGCGAGGAACTGCTAGACGCGTTGCACGCGGGCCGCCAGCGGTACTCGTCGATCTTCAACTACCCGACGCTGACGTGGGCCGACGTGGGCGCGATCGGCTGGCTGGTGGACGGCGCGGCGATCGTGAACCAGATCCCGCTGACCCGCTGCTCGTACGGTCCGTATGCGCGCGCGATGGTGCGCGTCTGCAAAGAGGAGTCGTTCCACCAGCGCCAGGGCTACGAGTCCCTGTACGCGCTGGCCCACGGCACGCCCGAGCAGCGCGCGATGGCTCAGGACGCGATCGACCGCTGGTGGTGGCCGTCGCTGATGATGTTCGGCCCGCCGGACACCGCCTCGTCGCACACCGCGCGCTCGGTGCACTGGAAGATCAAGAGG
>JBOHCW010000281.1:0-3456 GCA_050725375.1 Actinocrinis sp.
ACCGTGTGCATCGCGCTGCTCGGGCAGTTCGCGCTCGGCGTCGGGTTCCTCAACGGCGTCTCGGCCGCCGCGGCGATCACCGTGGCGCTGACGATCACCAGTGCACTGACACTGCTGCCCGCGCTGCTCGGCTTCCTCGGCCCGAAGGTGCTCTCCCACCGCGAGCGCGCCGCGCTGGCCGCTGAACAGGCTGCTGACAGCGCCCTGCTCGACGAAGCCGTGCTGAGCGCGGGCCCCTCGACTGCGGGCGCCTTGACCGCCGGCGCACCGACCACAGGCACCTCGACCACTGACAAGCCCGGGGGCACGGCCCGCAGGCCGCGCCGGCACACCGCCGCGCGCTGGGCGCAATTCGTGGAGAATCACCGGCTGGCCGTCGCGGTCGGCTCGCTGGTCGCGGTGGTCGCGATCGCGTTGCCGGTGCTCGGAATCCGGCTCGGCACCTCGGATTCGAGCACTGATCCAAGCGGCTGGACCACGCGCCAGTCCTACGACACGCTGGCCCACGGCTTCGGCCCCGGTTTCAACGGGCCGTTACAACTGGCCGCGCAGGTCGACGGCCCCGGGGACGTACGCGCGTTCGACAACCTGCTCGCCGCCACGTCGCAGACCCCTGGAGTCGCGGCCGTGACCGCGGCGCAGACCTCGCCGAACGGCCACGCCGTGATCGCGACGGTCTATCCGACCACCAGCCCGCAGGACAGCCGGACCGTCACGCTCGTCAACACGCTGCGCGGCTCCCTGATACCGACGGCCGAGCACGGCTCCGGCCTGAACGTGCACGTCGGCGGCCAGACCGCCTCGTCGATCGACTTCGCGCACACGCTCAGCGCCAAGCTGCCGCTGTTCGTCGCCGTGGTCGTGCTGCTGGCCTTCGTGCTGCTGATGGCGGTCTTCCGCAGCATCCTGATCCCGCTGGTCGCCTCGCTACTCAACCTGTTGTCGGTCGCCGCGGCGCTTGGCGCGATCACCGCCGTGTTCACGAAGGGCTGGGGCGGCGGCCTGATCGGGCTGTCCGGCACCGGACCGATCGACTCGTTCGTGCCGGTCGTGATGTTCTCCGTGCTGTTCGGCCTGTCGATGGACTACGAGGTCTACACGGTCAGCCGCATGCACGAGGAGTGGCGGCGGCTGGGCCGGGAGAACGCCGCCGAGCCGGCCAGGTCCGACGACCCGCACTACTCGCGCCGCCGCGCGGTCTGGCTCAACCACCGCGCCGTGACGCTCGGCCAGCGGAACAGCACCCGGATCGTGGCCGCCGCGGCCGGGATCATGGTCCTGGTCTTCGGCTCCTTCCTGATCGGCCGCCACCACCTGTTGCAGGAGTTCGGCTTCGGCCTCGCCTTCTCAGTACTCGTCGACGCGCTGCTCCTTCGCAGCCTGCTGCTGCCCGCCGTCATGCACCTGATCGGTCCGGCCAACTGGCGGTTGCCCGTCCGGCTCGGCCGCCTGCTGCCGCGGCTCGACATCGAGGTCGAGGCCGTACCCGTCACCCGCGACCCCGACGACGTGGACCGCACGCCCTCCCGGTGACCCCGCCCCGCACCCACACCCCGCGATTCCGGAGAGTCCCACCATGTCCGTTCCCGTCCCGACCTCCGCCCCCCGGCTCGGCTCCGCCGCCGTAACTCCCGGCCGCGACCGGCGCCTCGGCCTGGCCCTGGCCGTGATCTCGGCCGCGCAGCTGATGATCGTGCTCGACGCCAGCATCGTGAACGTCGCGCTGCCGACCATCCACACCAGCCTGCGCTTCGCCACCTCGGACCTGCAGTGGCTGCTGACCGCGTACTCGCTCGCGTTCGGCGGGCTGCTGCTGCTCGGCGGCCGCAGCGGCGACCTGTACGGCAAGCGCCGGATGTTCACAGCCGGTATCGCGGTGTTCGCGGTCGCCTCGCTGCTCGGCGGCCTGGCCACCGACCAGGCCTGGCTGATCGCGACCCGCGGCCTGCAGGGCGTCGGCGCCGCGATCGCCGCGCCGACCGGCCTCGCGCTGATCGCCACCACCTTCCCGGAGGGCGCGCCGCGCAACCGGGCGCTGGGTGCGTACGCCGCGATGTCCGGCGTCGGCGGCGCGGCCGGACTGCTGCTCGGCGGCGTGCTGACCGATCTGGTCTCGTGGCGCTGGGTGTTCTTCGTCAACGTGCCGATCGCGGCGCTCGTGCTGGCGCTCGCGCCGCGGGTGTTGACGGAGTCGGACTCGGCGCGCGGACGCCTCGACGTGCCGGGCGCGCTGACCGCCACCGCCGGGATGCTGGCCCTGGTGTACGGGCTCTCCAATACCGCGACGCACGGCTGGACGAGCCCCTCCACACTCGGCCCGCTCGCCGCGGCGGCCGTACTGCTGACCGCGTTCGTGCTGGTCGAGACGCGTAGTCCGGCGCCGATGATCCCGCTGTGGATCCTCGCCGACCGTACTCGGGCCGGTGGCTACGCGATGGCGCTGTCCCTGGGCGCCTCGACGCTCTCGACGCTGTTCTTCCTGACCCAGTTCATGCAGAACGTGATGCACTGGAGCGCGCTGAAGACCGGCCTCGGCTTCCTGCCGATGACCGTCGGCGTGATCGGCGCGGCGGCCGGCGCGGCGCGCGTCATCAGCCGGTCCGGCGTGCGCACGCCGATGCTGACCGGCCCGGTGGCGACGCTCGCCGCGATGCTGTGGCTGACCCGGCTGACCGAGACCAGCAGCTATCTGGACGTGATCGGCCCGCTGCTGCTGCTGGCCACCGGCCTGGGCTTCCAGTTCGTCCCGATGACGGTCATCGCCGTGCGCGCCGTGCGCCCGGCCGAGGCCGGCGCCGCGTCCGCCCTGGTCAACACCGCCCAGCAGATCGGCGGCGCGCTGGGCCTGTCGGTCCTGGCCACGGTCGCGGTCAACGCGGCGGCCGACCGTGCGCGCGACCTGACCGCCGCGGCGCACGGCCACCCGACCGCCCTCACCGCCGCGGCGAGCGCCGCGCACGGTTACGCCACCGCGTTCGGCGTCACGGCCGCGATCGCGGTGGTCAGCCTGGTCGTCGGCCTGTTCACGATCCAGTCGACGCCGAAGCCGGCGCCGGCGGAAGTCACTTCGACCGGCGCGTAATCGCGCCGACCGCTGAGTCAGTCCTCGACGATCGCCGGATCGCTCGGGTGCCGGCTCAGCGGCGTGATCGAGGTAGTCATCCACGGCGCGAGCGGCAGCGAGTCCGCGATCGTCCGCATCCGCGCACCGTCCACCGCCCGCCACAACCCGAGCGCGCGTGACACGCCGGGCTCCGCCGACAATCGCCACAGCCGCACCAAGTTCCCCTGACCGGCCAATTCACGCGTCCGGTCCGCCTCGCCCGCGAACAGCCCGGCCGCGGTCCCGGGCGGCGTGCCCGGCGGAACGGTGACGGCGAACCAGGTCAGGAACTCAGGTATCTGCGACGCATACGACACCGGCTGCCCTGACCTGACAGCCGGATCGTTCGGATG
>JBOHCW010000282.1:0-3257 GCA_050725375.1 Actinocrinis sp.
GAGCACGGCCGGCCTGGCGCCGAGGGTGCGGCGGGTGAGCGAGCGCAGGTGCGCGAGCAGCACCGGGTAGGAGAACGGCTTGGCGAGGTAGTCGTCGGCCCCGCTGTCCAGTCCCTCGGCGTGGTCGAGGTCCTCGTCCATCGCGGTCAGCATCAGGATCGGGGTCCACAGACCGCGCTCGCGCATCCGCCGGCACACCTGGTAGCCGTCGATGCCGGGCAGCATGACGTCCAGGACGATCACGTCGTGGCCGCCCTCGGTCGCCTTCCACAGCCCGTCCTCGCCGTTGTCCGCCAGGTCCACGACGTACCCCTCGGCCTCAAGGCCCCAGGTCAGGGACGCGGCCATGTCCGGCTCGTCTTCGACTACCAACACGCGCACGGATCAAGCATCCCCGACCGGCAGCGGGGCGCGCTGCGGCTCGGGCGCGGTTTCGGCGGATTCCGGCTTCAACCGCAGCAGCCGCGCGACGCGCGGCGGCATCCACCAGTTCCAGTCGCCGAACAGCGAGACCAGCGCGGGCAGCAGCAGCATCCGCACCACCACCGCGTCCAGCAGGACGCCGGCGGCCAGGCCCGCGGCGATCTCACGCACCGTCACGTCATTGGCCGTGGACAGCGACGTGAGCGCGAAGAAGAGGATCAGCGCGGCGCTGGTGACCAGCCGCCCGGTGCGGGAAACCCCCTCGATGACGGCCTCGCGGGTCGAACGGCTGCGCTCGTACCCCTCGCGGACCCGGGCGAGGATGAAGACCTCGTAGTCCATCGACACCCCGAACAGGAACCCGAAGATCAGCACGGGCGCCATGGTGACCACCGCGCCGTAACCGTTGCTGCCCCACAGCGTCCGCATGCCGAAGCCGTGCTGGAAGACGATCACCAGCAGGCCGTAGGACGCGACCACCGACAGGATGTTGAGAACCACCGCCTTGACCGGCAGCAGCACGGACCGCAGCCCGCGCGCCAGCAACAGGAACGTCACGACCGCGACCAGCGCGAACAGGATCGGGAACGCGCTGTAGGTGGAGTTGGTCTGGTCGATGTTCAACGCTCCCTCGCCGCCGACCAGGACGCCGCGCGGCACGGTGTGCTGGATGTCGGCGAGCGACGTGCCGGCCTGCGAGGTACCCACCTCGTGCTGCGGAATCGCGAAGACCAGCGCGCTGCCGCCCTGCTGCCAGGCCGCGCCTGTGGGCGCGACCGCGCCGCGCAGGCTCGCGACAGAATTCAAGCAGGTCGCGACTGAGGCGGCGTCGGACGCGTGAGGCACGTACATCGGCACAGTGGTCAGCGCGCCTGTGGGGAACCCGTCCGACTGAAGGGCGTGCAGTCCGTCGGTATAGGAGCCGCTGCTACTCAGGGCACTGCTGGTGGGTAGCGCGATGCTGATCGTGGACGCCACCCCGGCGAGCGCGCCGAGGATGCCCAGGCCGAGCACGGCCGCGACGACCCGGTGCCTGATGACCTGCACCGCCCACCAGGTCCAGAAGCGGCTGGCCTGGCCGGCCGAGCGGCGCCGCGGCCAGTCCGCCTTCGCGCCGAATCCGGACAGGACGGCCGGCAGCAGCGTGAGGGCGACCAGTGTCGCGGTGGACGGGATGAACAGGCCTGCGATGCCGATCCCGCGCACCAGCGAGTTGGGCACCACGATCAGCGCGAACAGTCCGAGCGAGGCGACCAGGCCGCTGAACGCGACCGAGTGGCCCGCCCGGCGCACCGCGGCGCGCACCGCCTCGTCGTTGGGCTTGCCGGACGCGCGCTCCTCCCGCCAGCGGGTGACCACCAGCAGCGAGTAGTCGATCGACAGGCCCAGTCCCAGCAGCGCCACGATGTACTGCACCGACGGGTTCAGCGGCGAGGAGGACGGCAGGACGTACGTCAGGGCGTAGATCAGCAGCTGCATCGTGAGCACCGAGACCAGCGCCATGATCAGCGGCAGCAGCGCCAGGAACGACCCGAACACCCACGCCAGCACGAGCAGCGCGCCGAGCGCCCCGATGAGCAGTTCGCCCAGGACGCTGGAACCACCCTGCGTCGTGTTCCCGGCCTCCAGCGCCCTGAGACTGGTGCCGTGCACCGTCAGCCCGGGCGCCGCGGTCGTGGCCGCGTGGGTCAGCGCGTCGATCTGGCCGGTGTCCATGTCGTCGCCGTCGTGCGGCGGATAGGCGAGCACGATCGTGCTGGTGCCGCCGGCGCCGACGAGCGTCTGGTTCCCGGTCGACGCATAGGACACCGAGCGCATACTCGGCGCGACCTTCGCGATCCCGGCGTCCACCGCCTTCAGGTCGGCCTGCACGGCGGGCGTTGTCACGGTGCTGCCTGCCGGTGCGTTGAGTATCAGCACCCCTGGATCGGACGTGGCGCCGCCATACCGCTGCGCGATCTGCACGTCGGCCACGTACGCCGGTCCGTTGAAATGACTGCCGGGCACCAACCGGCTGGACACGGTCGGCGCGACGATCACGCCGATCACCGTGATCACGATCCAGGTCAGGCCGACCGCCCATCGATGGCGGGTGACCCATCCGCTGAACGCTTCCACCAGCGCCTCCTCAGAATGTCGTACTGGTCGTGCTGTCTGAGTCGGACCGTAGAAGGCCGCGCCTTTCCGAACGCTTACGGCGCCACGCGGGCTGGAAGACTCCGAGCCATTCCCGGCAAACGCCGGCCACCGAGTGCACCTGTCCGTTTCAAACGGACAACTCAGCCGCTCGCAGGCCACGCGGGCGGTCGGAGGACAACCGGGAAAACAAGCAGCCCGGCTCCCCAGCGGGAAGTCGGGCTGTAGCCGTGCAACGTCAGCAGTTCGGACGCCTACCGTGGTTGGCGCCCTTCTTGCGGCGGCTTCTCCTCTTGCGGGTGCGCTTAGACATGGCCATCCAATCTTTGAAGGCCCCCAGTCTCACACACCGCACACGGCGAGTCCCGCCGGCGGCATGGCTGAGCCGGGGTGAAGATCCAGCGGAATCACGCAGCAGCTCACGGCGGTCGGCCGCCTTACCGTGACGTTCCGCGGCCCGGCGCACCGGCCATCGCCGCGCCCGATTCGTACCGGACGCCCCTCTTGACCGCTCCAGCGGGGCCGGGTAGGAGTGAACAGGGGGCTGACAACGTTGTCAGCTCTCTGTCACCACGCGGGCAACGGGAGGCCGGAACAATGACACAACGGCTCGGGATCGAGCGGCGCAGGCTCCTGGGCGGCGCCGCGGCGGCCGCCGTCGCCACCGCAGCCGGGGTCGGCCCGGCGGAGGCGGGCGC
>JBOHCW010000283.1:0-3631 GCA_050725375.1 Actinocrinis sp.
CCCGCTGGCAGCCGGTGGCCAGCGCAGTAGCCAGCGCGGCGTCGTTCCTGATCCCGCCGGACAGCTCGACGTTGATGCCGACCTCGCGGATCATCGTGGCCAGCAGCCCGGCGTTGGAGCCGCGGCCGAACGCGGCGTCCAGGTCCACCAGGTGCACCCACTCGGCCCCGGCCGACTGCCAGGCCAGCGCGGCGGCCAGCGGGTCGCCGTAGCCGGTCGCGGTCCCCGCCTCGCCCTGGACGAGCCGGACGGCCTGGCCGCCCTCGACGTCGACGGCCGGCAGCAGTTCGAGCTTGGCGAGCGAAGCGTCCATCAGGCGGTTGACTTCCTAGGGCGGAGGCGGATGGTGAGGTCGGATTGTGACGGCGGATCGTGAAGAGCGGAGCGCGGCGGCCCCGGCGGATCAGAGCGTTGCGACCCAGTTGGCCAGCAGCGCCGCGCCCGCGTCGCCCGACTTCTCCGGATGGAACTGGGTGGCCCACAGCGGGCCGTTCTCCACGGCGGCCACGAACGGCCGTTCGCCGTAGCGGCACCACGCCACCTTCGGCGCCGGCATCGGGCCGGTGTCGTTCAGGTGCCAGTCCTGCACCGCGTAGGAGTGCACGAAGTAGAACCGCGTGTCCGGCGGCAGCCCGGCGAACATCGCGCCGTCCTGCGGGACCTCCAGCCGGTTCCAGCCCATGTGCGGCACGACCGGCGCGGTGATCCGCTCGACGGTGCCGGGCCACTCGTTGCAGCCGGCGGTTTCCACGCCGTGCTCGATGCCGCGCGCGAACAGGATCTGCATGCCGACGCAGACGCCGAGCACCGGCCGCGCGCCGGCCAGCCTGCGGCCGATGATCCGCTCGCCGCGCACCGCGCGCAGCCCGTCCATGCAGGCCGCGTACGCGCCGACACCGGGCACCAGCAGGCCGTCCGCCTCGATCGCCGTGGCGAAGTCCGAGGTGACCACGACCTCGACGCCCTGGCGCGCGACGGCGCGCTCGGCCGAGCGGATGTTGCCCGAGCCGTAGTCCAGGACCGCGACGCGCTTCACGTCGCCCGCCCCTGGACCCGGATACGCCCGCGCGCCCGGCCGCGGCCTACTTCCACCGCAGTACTCCGGCCGCGATGGACATCGCGGCGCACACGCACAGGACGCCGATCAGGACCTTCGGCAGGCCCTGTTTGGCGAACGAGATCACCCCGCCGATCAGGAACAGGCCGAGCATCACGAGGAACGCCGCGGCGTAGCTGCCGGTCACAGGACTCCCTTGGTGCTGGGCACGCCGACCACTCGCGGGTCGAGCGCGCAGGCGTCGCGCAGCGCCCGCGCGACCGCCTTGAACTGCGCCTCCACGATGTGGTGCGCGTTGCGGCCGTACGGCACGTCCACGTGCAGGCAGATCTGCGCCTGCGCGACGAAGGACTCGAAGATGTGCCGGGTCAGCGTGGTGTCGTAGGACCCGATCATCGGGGCGATGCGCTCGGGCTCGCCGTGCACGAGGTACGGCCGGCCGGACAGGTCGACCACGGCGTGCGCGGCGGCCTCGTCCAGCGGCACCCAGCAGTCGGCGAACCGGCGGATGCCCGCCTTGTCGCCCAGGGCCTCGCGAAACGCGGTGCCGAGCGCGATCGCGGTGTCCTCGACCGTGTGGTGCGCGTCGACGTGCAGGTCGCCGGCGGTCTTGACGGTCAGGTCGAACAGGCCGTGCTTGCCCAGCTGGGCGAGCATGTGGTCGTAGAAGCCGATCCCGGTCTCCACGTCCACCGCGCCGGTCCCGTCCAGGTCGATCTCGACCAGGACGCTGGACTCCTTGGTGGCGCGCTCGACCCGGCCGACCCGCCGCCGCGGTTGCCCGGTCACAAAGCCTCCTTGAGTGCGTTGAGGAACGCGCCGGTCTCCTCGGGGGTACCGGCGGTCACGCGCAGCATGCCGGGCAGCCCGACGTCGCGAACCAGCACGCCGCGGTCCAGCAGCGCCCGCCACAGCTCCTTCTGGTCGCGGGACTCGCCGTCCCGGCTCACGCCGAAGGCCACGAAGTTGGCGTCGGACGGGACGACCGGCAGGCCGAGCCCGGTCAGCTCGCCGACGATCCGGTCGCGCTGCGCCTTGACGGCGTCCACAGTACCGAGCAGGGATTCGACGTGCGCCAGCGCGGTGCGCGCAGCGGCCTGGGTCAGCGCGGACAGGTGGTATGGCAGCCGGACCAGCAGCAGCGCGTCGATCACGGCCGGATCGGCGGCCAGGTAGCCGACCCGCGCGCCGGCCATCGCGAAGGCCTTGGACATGGTGCGGGTGACGATCAACCGCGGCCGGCCGGGCAGCAGGGTGAGCGCGGAGGCGGTGCCGGGCCGGACGAACTCGGCGTACGCCTCGTCGACGACCACCACGCCGGGCGCGGCGTCGGCGACCGCCTCGATCACCTCGATCGGCGCGGCGGTGCCGGTCGGGTTGTTCGGCGAGGTGATGAACACCACGTCGGGCCGGTGGCGCCGGATCGCGGCCAGCGCCTTGTCCGGGTCGATCGTGTAGTCGCCCTCGCGCGGCTCGCCGATCCACGAGGTCCCGGTGGCCAGCGAGATCAGCCGGTGCATGGTGTAGGAGGGCTCGAACCCGAGCGCGCTGCGGCCGGCCCCGCCGAAGCACTGCAGGATCTGCTGGATGACCTCGTTCGAGCCGTTGGCCGCCCACAACTGGGCGCCGGTCAGGCCGTGGCCGAGGTACTGCGCGAGGTCTTTGCGCAGCTCGACCGCGTCGCGGTCCGGGTAGCGGTTGAGCGCGGCCGCCGCGGCGGCCACCGCGTCGCGCAGGTCGGCGACCAGCTCGGGCGGCGGCGGGTACGGGTTCTCATTCGTGTTCAGCAGTACCGGCACGTCGAGCTGCGGCGCGCCGTACGGCGTCAGCGCGCGCAGGTCGTCGCGTATAGGGAGGTCCTGCCAGGAGACCGGGCCGGCCTGAGTCGTGGTCACTCGCGTCTCTCCACTGCTAGGGCTGCTGGACCGTCGCGCTACCAGATTTCCTGCGGTGCCTCGCCGCGCGGCTGCGGCTCGGCGGGCGGTGCGGCTTCGGGGAAGGGCGCCAGCTCCGGGAACGGCGCGGCTTCGTGGAACTGGGCCGTCTCCTGAGGCTGCGCCGCCTCGTGGAACTGCGCCGCCTCGTGGAACTGCCCCGCATCAGGGGTCTGAACAGCGTCGTCCGGGACCGGGCCGCTTTGCACGACCGTGTGCTGCACCGACGGGGCACCGGCCGCCAGCTCGTCGAACTCCGGGTACTGCACGCGCAGGTCGCCGGACGCCGCGGCCGCCGTGGCCTCGGGTTCGCGCTCGCGCTGCGGCTGGTCGTGCGGGAAGCGGATCGCGACCGCCTCGCCGTGCGCGGGCAGGTCCTCGGCGTTCGCCAGCGTGATCACGTGGTGCGCGACCTCGGACAGCGCGGCATCGCTGTACTCGACGATGTGCATGCCCTTGAGGAAGGTCTGCACCGACAGGCCCGAGGAGTGGCACGCGCAGCCGCCGGTCGGCAGCACGTGGTTGGAGCCGGCCACGTAGTCGCCGAGCGACACCGGCGACCACGCGCCGACGAACACCGCGCCGGCCGAGGTGACCCGGGCCGCGACCGCGCGCGCGTCGCGGGTCTGAACCTCAAGGT
>JBOHCW010000284.1:0-16801 GCA_050725375.1 Actinocrinis sp.
GGGCCGGGCCGGGCGCCGGGCGGCCCGGCTTGGTCGGGGTGGGCCAGCACGGGCCGACGCAGAAGTAGCCGGTCTCGGGGTCGGCGAGCGCCGCGTCGACCTGGTCTTCGGCGTGAGTGGAGCGGCCGATGAGCGTTTCGGTCCGTGTGTCCGGGCCGAGGATTCGACGGGCCACCGCGGTGGGCAGGTCGTCCTGGCCCAGGTGCAGGATCGGCGCGCCGACCGCTCGCGCGATGTCGGCCCGGTCGTTGACGGCGAGCAGTTTTCCGTGGCGGGCGCAGGAGTCGGCGAACCGTTCCAGGTACTCCAGTTCACGGCGCGCCTCCAGGCCCTTCTGCCGCAACTGCACGATGTCGACTCCGTTGGCCAGCACGGCGTCGAGGAACGGTTCGAGATCGCCTTGCCGCTCGCGCGCGTCGGTGCAGAGATAGAGGCGTGCGTTACTGAGGTCCGGCCGGCTGGTGCCGGCCGGAGTCGGGGAGGTCATGTCCGGCGCTCAGAAAGCGAGCGCGTGCGCGCGGCGGCGCACCTCGGTGCCGCGGTTGTCGGCCAGGGCCTGCACGGGCGTGCCGGGCAGCGAGTCGTCCGCGGTGAACAGCCAGCGGAGCGACTCCTCCTCGGTGAACCGGTTGTCGGACAGCAGTGTGAGCGTGCCGGACAGGCCCTTGAGGATCTGCTCGCCGTCGAGGAAGGCGGCCGGGACGCTCAGTACCCTGCGCTCGCCGCGCCGCACCGCTGCCAACTGGTGCTCCTTCAACAGCTGGCGGGCCCGGCTGATCGGCAGATCGAGGCGTTCGGCCACCTCGGGCAGGGTGAGCCAGGCGGGGACGAGTTCGTCGAGTTCGGTGGAGATGGTGGTCACGCACTCCAGAGTGCCACGGTCTGCCGACTGCGCCCAACGCGGTTGACGCGGCCGGGAAATCTGCCGGCCGGTATGTCTCGCGGAACATCTCACGCAGGGTGGCGCACGCGTGAGATCGCGCATCGCGCAGTGGCCCGAAAGTTGCCGCCACATGTTTACCGCACCCTCAGTAAAAAGCCCTAGGGTGTGCGGTCATGGACAACACTACTCCGCCGAACGGCGAGGAGACCGAGCCCGAGATCGTGTCGGCCGCCGTCTCGGAGCCCGAACTGGCCGAGCCGGACCAGCCCGAGGAGCTTCACGAGTTCGACGAGGAGGACGAGTCGGGGGAATCCGGCGGTTCCGGCCTGGTCGCCGGGGCGTTCGGCCTGGCCTCGCTCGCGCTCGGCATCGCCTCGCTGACCGGCGGCTGGCTGGGCTCGGTCTACGGGGCGCGCGCCGAGTACGTCGCCGAGCTCAGGCAGAAGACGCAGAGCACACAGGCCTCGCTCGACGCGTTCCACAGCAGCTGGCACGCGCAGGCCGCGATCGGCGGGTTCTTCTCGATCGCGGCGCTGCTGTTCGGCGCGGGCGCGCTGGCCGCTCCGGGCCTGCTGCTGAGCGGGCGCGCCCCGGCCTGGGCGCGGGCCGCCGCGCTCGGCGGCGTGATCATCGGCCTGATCGGCCTGATCCTGGCGCTGCTCGGCTGGTTCAACGTGCTCGCCCCCGGCCTGACCGCACCGCCCGCCGCCACCGGCTGAACCAGCCCCCGCGCGTCCGTCCACGGCGCCGCTCCCGCACTGCCCACAGTGCGCAGAGCGGCGCCGATTAGTCTGCGGCGCGGGTAAGCTGCATTCGCGGTGACCGGGTTCCACTCGGTGCGCCGCCGACAGAAGTAGCACCGGCACGGGAGCCCGCCGCGGCGGGTTGAGAGGGGGGCACGCGGCCCCCGACCGTTTGAACCTGGCTCGGCCCCCGGCGGGGGCGGGGCGGAGGGAGCGCAATGATGGACCCCTTCCCGAAGGCGGCCGTGCCCGGCGCCGGGCATTCGGCGGTCTCGGTACGGCCCGCGCGTGCGAACGTGCGCGGCGGCGCGGGTTTCGACGCGGTCGTGATCGGCGGCGGACTGATCGGCCTGGCCGTCGCGTGGCGCGCCGCCCAGCGCGGCCTGCGCGTCGCGATCGCCGACCCGGAACCGGGCAACGGCGCGTCGAACGCAGCGGCCGGGATGCTCGCGCCGGTCACCGAGGCGCACTACGGCGAGGAACGGCTGCTGCGGCTCAATCTGGAGTCGGCGCGGCGCTATCCCGAGTTCGCCGCCGAGCTGGAACGGATCGCCGGCACGCCCACGGGGTTCTCCACCTGCGGCACGCTCGCCGTCGCGTTCGACAGCGGCGACCGCGCCGTGCTGGCCGACCTGGCCGCCTTCCACCAGCGGCTCGGGCTGAACTCGGAGCCGCTGACCGGCCGCGAGTGCCGCGCGCGCGAGCCGATGCTCTCGCCGGACGTACAGTCCGGCCTGCTGGTGCCCGAGGACCACCAGGTCGACAACCGGCTGCTCGTCGCGGCGCTGCTGACCGCCGTCAATCGTGCGCACATTCCGTTGTACCGCGAACGGGTGGCCGAACTGGTCGTGGAGCACGACCGCCTAACCGGCGTGCGGCTGGCTGACGGTCAGTCCCTGCACGCACAGAACGTCGTCCTCGCCGCCGGCTGCCGCTCGACCTCGATTCCGGGCCTGCCCGCAGGCGTGCTGCCGCCGATCCGGCCGGTCAAGGGCCAGATTCTGCGGCTGTCCGTGCCGGCGAGCGAGGCACCGTTCCTTACCCAGGCGGTGCGCGGCGTCGTGCGTGGACGTCAGGTGTACCTGGTGCCGCGCGAGCACGGTGAATTGGTCGTCGGCGCGACTGCGGAAGAGCAGGGCTTCAATACGCAGGTGACGGCCGGCGGCGTGTACGAGCTGCTGCGGGCCGCGCACGGGCTGGTCCCCGGCATCGGGGAGCTGCCGCTGACCGAGGTGCGCGCGGGTCTGCGTCCCGGTTCGCCGGACAACGCGCCGATCCTCGGCCCGACCGATCTGCCGGGCCTGGTCTCGGCGACCGGCCACTTCCGCAACGGCGTGCTGCTCACGCCGGTCACGGCCGACGCGATCGCCCAGTATCTGGACACCGGCGAGCTGCCCGACGAGGTGCGCGGCTTCGAGCCGCAGCGGTTCACCGCCAAGCGCGAGAGCGCGCCGCGGGTGATCCGGGCGGTCCGCTCGTGAACGACAGCGGCCGCGGCGGCGGCGAACCTGCCGCCGGCGACCCGAGCGTGCGCGTGACCGTGAACGGACGCGACGAGGTCCTGCCCGCGCAGACGACGCTGGGCTCGGTCATCAGCCGCCTGCGGCCCTCGCGGACGGGCATCGCGGCGGCGATCGGCGACGACGTCGTGCCGCGCGGCGAGTGGGACCGCAGGCCGCTGCGTGACGGCGACGAGATCGAGATCCTCACGGCGGTACAGGGCGGCTGACCAAGCTGCCGGAGCTGTACAGGACGCCTTAGATGGGCGATCACGCCTAATGCGCAGCCAATAATCCAACGTGGACACCACGACCTAGGGGGAAGTGTGTCGCAACTATCTGCGAACGCGGTGAACGGATCCGCAGACGACGGCGACGCGTTCGTGCTCGCCGGGAAGACCTTTACGTCACGGCTGATCATGGGCACCGGCGGTGCGCCGAGCCTGACCGCGCTTGAGGGCGCGCTCGTCGCCTCAGGTACCGAACTGACCACAGTCGCGATGCGGCGCGTAGCGCCGGGCACAGCCGGCTCAGTACTCGATCTGCTCAGCGCGCTTAAGATCCAGATCCTGCCTAACACCGCCGGCTGCCATACCGCACGCGAAGCGGTACGCACCGCGCGTCTGGCGCGTGAGGCGCTGGAAACCGACTGGGTGAAGCTCGAAGTCGTCGCGGACGAGGACACGCTGCTGCCTGACCCGATCGAACTGCTCGACGCCGCGCACACGCTCGTCGCCGAGGGCTTCACCGTGCTGCCCTATACGAACGACGACCCGATACTCGCCCGGCGCCTCGAACAGGCGGGCTGCGTCGCGGTCATGCCGCTCGGCTCGCCGATCGGCTCCGGGCTCGGCATCCGCAACCCGCACAACCTGGAGCTGATCGTCGACGGCGCGGGCGTCCCCGTCGTGCTCGACGCGGGCGTCGGTACCGCGTCCGACGCCGCGCTCGCGATGGAGCTGGGCTGTTCGGCGGTACTGCTGGCCTCCGCCGTCACCCGCGCGCAGGAACCGGCGCGCATGGCTGAAGCGATGCGGCACGCGGTGGCAGCCGGGCGGCTCGCGCGCAGGTCGGGACGCATTCCGCAGCGCTTCCACGCGCGCGCGTCGTCCCCCGGGCTCTCGCAGGCCCCGGCCTTCTGATCGCGGGCGTCGACCGCGGGCTCTTCGTGTGCTGCGGTACCAGCTTCGACACAGTCGGGTCGCGCCGGCCCGCGATGTCGTACGTACCACCTAAAATCGGTGACTGTGGAGGCAGCCCCGCGACATGGATCGCTCCTGGACGGCGCGTTGATCGGGCAGACGCTCGACGGCCGGTACGCCGTGCAGTCACGCCTGGCTCAGGGCGGCATGGCGACCGTGTACCGCGCCTGGGACAACCGGCTCGACCGGCTCGTCGCGCTCAAGGTCATAGACCCCGAGCTGGCGCGACACCCCGAGTACGTCGCGCGTTTCATCCGCGAGGCCAAGTCCGCGGCGAAGCTGAGCCATCCGAACATCGTGGCGGTGTTCGACCAGTCGGCGCTGCCCGCCGGACCGGGCCGCGGCGGCTACAGCCAGCCGCCGCTGGCCTATCTCGCGATGGAGTACGTGCCGGGCAGCACGCTGCGGCAACTGCTCGGCCGGCGCGGGCGGCTGACGCCGCGCGAGGCGTTGGAGGTCGTGGACGCGGTACTGGCCGGGCTGGCCGCCGCGCACCGGGCCGGAATCGTGCACCGCGACGTGAAGCCGGAGAACGTGCTGCTCAACGACGCGGTGCTGGACGGCGGGCACGGCTCGTACGCGGCGGCGGTCAAAGTCACCGACTTCGGCCTCGCGCGCGCGACCGGCGAGCAGGCCACCCTCGGTTCCTCGGTGCCCGGCGGCGGACTGATCGGCACCGTGTCCTATCTCGCGCCGGAGTTGGTCGAGCGCGGCGGCTGCGACGCGCGCTCGGACGTCTACTCGGCCGGCATCGTGCTGTTCGAGCTGCTGACCGGCCGCAAGCCATTCGTCGGCGGCAGTCCGATGGACATCGCCCGGCGGCACGTGACCGAGCGGGTGCCCCCGCCGTCGCGGCTGCTGCCCGGCCTCGACCCGGCGCTCGACGCGCTGGTCGCCTCGGCCACCGCCCGCGAACCGGACGCCCGCCCGGTCGACGCCGCCGCGTTCCGCGAGCAGGTGCGCGCTGTCTACGCGAACCTGTCCGACGCCGCGCTGAATCACGGCGCGCCGGGCAATTACGACACCACGGTGCCGATCCGCGGCTCCGGGCCCGCGGCCGCCGCGCACCCGGAGCACACCCAGATCGAGGCGCAGCGTCCACAGTCCACGCAGATACTGCGCGAGACCCTGGTCGACTCGCCCGCCGCAGCGGCCAGGCCGGTCAAGATCAAGCCGCGCACCTCGCCGCGCGAGGGCTACACGGTGCAGCAGCCGCGGCGCGGCGGCCCCGGCAAAGGTCTGATCATCCTGCTGGTGGTGCTGGTCCTGGCCGGGGCGGCGGGGATAGGCGCCTGGCTGTACGGGCGGCTCGCCTTCGAAAACACCCCGGACCTGGTCGGCCTGACGCAGTCGCAGGCCACGTCGACGCTGTCGGCGGACGGGCTGCGGTACAAGATCGTGCGGACGTACGACGGCACGGTCGCGACCGGCGACGTGGTCTCGCTCTCACCCGGCCCGGGTACGCCGGTGAAGCAGGGTGCGATGATCACACTGACGATCTCGAAGGGCGTGCAGCCGGTCACGGTGCCGGACGTCACCGGCAAGAGCCAGGACGACGCGACCTCGGTGCTGCGGCAACAGGGCTTCAACGTGGCGGTCGCGCCGGACCAGGTGCCGTCGGACACGGCGCCGAAGGGCTCGGTCGCCTCGTACACGCCGACCGGCAGCGTGCCCAGCGGTAGCACGATCACGTTGACGGTGTCCGGCGGGCCGCGCCAGGTCGTCGTGCAGGACGTCACCGGCAAGACGATCGAGGACGCGACCGCCGCGCTCGAAGCGCAGGGCTTCACCGTGAAGACGACCCGGATACTGCCGTTCGTGAACAACGTCGGCCAGCAGTCGCCGACCGGCGGGCAGAGCGCCGACTACGGGTCGACGATCACGCTGTACATCGACTGACGGTTCGACTGAAGGTTCGACTGAAGGTTCGTGTGAAGATCTGACGCTGCGACGGGTCGTGACGACCGGCCCTATGCGCAGCGGCGGATTTCGGCCAAGCGCACCGCCGTCGTATCGGCCACGGGACAGCTCTTGGCCGAACTCGCCGGCACGCTCCGCGGGGAGCGTCCGCCGGCGCGCGGGTATAGCGGCGCAGTGCTCGTACTTACCGCGGCCCACCTCGTCGAGCTGCGCGGAAACCCGGCGGCGGCGCTCGCCGCGGGGGCGCTCGCCGGCGCCGAGCCGTCACCGGCTCGCGGGACGGCGCACGGAAGCGCTTTGGAAGAGTGTTCGCCCAAGCGGTGTGAAAATGCCGGTTCCGCCCCGTAACTTCGAGTTCTACGATGAAAGTCCGGCTCACCGGGGGGACGGGCGAACCATCGCGGCGGCACGGGGCGCGGGCGCCTGCGGCCGCCGGGGCGAACAACGGGGAGGCGCTTGCCAGTGCGCGGAGACGAACGGAGCGGCGTTGACGAGGTCGCTGATCACGACGGCCGGCCGGCGGCGGACCACCGCGCCGTGCGCGCGGCCGACGGGACGGTGGTGGTGATCAGGTCCGCCGTGGAGTCGGACATCGCCGCACTCCACCGGGTGGACCGGATGATCTTCGGCAGGCTCGCCTATCCGTATTTCACCCTGCGCCAGCTCATCGACGTGCACAACCGGCACTGCGTCGTCGCCGACGACGGGCACGGGCTGCTGGGCTACTGCCTGGGCGCGCTGTCGATCCGTCCGAAGACCGGCTGGGTTCTGGGGCTCGGCGTGTTGCCGCAGTCGCGCAACTCGGGGCACGGCCGCGATCTGATCAGCGAGACGGTACGCCGGATACTGGCCGACGGGGCCCGCGAGGTGCGGCTCGCCGTCGATCCGGACAACGGCGCGGCCATCCACGTGTACGAGACGGTCGGCTTCCGGATCACCGGCTTCCAGCCGCACTACTTCGGCCCCGAGGCCGATCGGCTGATCATGACGACCGCGAGACCGCGCGCGTCGGACGCCGGAGACCGGCACAGCGCGTGACGCGCGCGCCACGGCGCGCGAACTTAACGCCTGCTTGCGAAATCGCCGACTCGTGGGCCTAACGGGCGCGCACTGGTTCTAAGGAGGGTCGCGAGGCTTTAGCATTAGCCTCGTCTGACGCAGCGTCACTCTTTGATCGTCCGTGTCCGATCGTCCGTATTCATCGCCCCTGTCCGATGTCCACCGACCGCGCCCTCAGGACCCCTCATGCCGACCGACGGACCGCCGCCCGGACCAGCAGCTCCGGCGCGCAACGCGCAGTTCCCGTGGGACCAGTTCGCCGCGGCGGACTACTGCGACCACAACTACCTGGAGCTGCGCGAGGACGACGCGCAGATCCTGGAGATCTCCGCGTCGTGGTTCGCCGAGGAGATGCGCCGCGGGCCCGGGCACGGGCTGGACATCGGCGCCGGGCCGAATTTGTACCCCGCGCTGTCGATGCTGCCGCACTGCACCCGGCTGACGCTGCGCGAGTACTCGGCCGCCAACGTCGGGTGGCTGCGCGGCCAGAGCGCCGAGCTGCCCGAGCGCTGGGCGCCGTTCTGGGACGTGGTCTCGCCGGGCAGCCGGCACGGGGACTTCGCCAAGGCGCGCCAGCTGTTGGCCGAGCGGGCGCGGGTGGAGCAGGGCAGCGTTTTCGACCTGCCGCGGGCGCAGTGGGATCTGGGCACGATGTTCTTCGTCGCCGAGTCGATCTCGCAGGATCCGCGCGAATTCGAATCGGCCGTCGGGCACTTCGTACGGGCACTGCGTCGCGGCGCGCCGTTCGCGGCGGCTTTCATGGAGCAGTCGGACGGGTATGAGGTGGCGGGGGTGCGGTTTCCGGCGACGCCGGTGGGCGCCGCGGAGATCACCGCCTGCCTCGAAGCGCTGGCCACCGGGCTGACGGTGCATCGGATCGAGATGCGCCCGGCCCCGCTGCGCCCCGGGTACACCGGGATGGTGGTCGCGGTGGGCCGGGCCGGATAGCGCGGTCCCGACACAGCGCGAGTCAGTGCGCGTACCCGCCGCGGCGGACCGCGCGCAAGGCCGGACGGGAGGGCAACGGGAATGGTCACCACGGAGAACATCCAGCCGCGCCGCCAACTGCTGGAGATCTGGACGTCCGCGGCCGGATACAGCCAGAACGAGCGCAAGTGGCGCTGGGGCGGGCTGCGCGAGCCCAACTCGATCAGCGATGCCGAGCAGCTGCTGTGCTTCCTGCAGCCGGCCACCGAACTGGACGTGCTGCGCCTTGAACTGCCGGACGACACCGCCGTGGACGCGCTCAGGTCGCTGACAGCCTTCGGCGACAGCGTGCAGATCCCGCGCGTGCTGACCCAGGCCGTGGAGCAGTATCTGGACGCGTACACGGTGGACGGCACGCCGCAGTTCGGCGGCGGCAGCTCCGTCGTGGCCATCGACCCGAACACGGCGCTGACGGACAAGCAGCGCGAGACCGACCTCCTCGTCTCGTACGCGACCTCGGTATCGCTGTGTCTGAGCGCGCTCGGCTTCCTCGACGTGTATTCGAACGCGCCGACCACCAAGGGCCAGTGGCGCAACCGGGTGCTGGACATCAAGGAGCGGGTCAGCATGCGGCTGACCGCGGCTCTGGTCGGCCTGCTGCGCGGGTTCACCATCAACACCCTGGAGGCCGGCTCGACCGAGGGCCGCAACCTGCTGAGCCTGCTCAACCAGGAGCGGCTGCCCGAGCGGCGGATCGTCGACCACTTCACCGAGCGCATGGAGACGGTGCGCGGCCGGCTTTCCGAGGCGCGCATGGGCGTGTCGCGCGCCGAGGAGCTGGACAACCCGAACCTGCTGTTCGAGGCCGGCTGGACCTGGGGCGTGGCCGAGGACGCGCCGCGCATCACCTACGACGACGGCTCGGAGATCGGCGTCCAGGCGGACGGTGTGGCGCTGTCCGCGCCGTACCTGTACTCGACCCTGGTGGCGCTGGACGCCGTCGAGCAGCTGACCGACGACCGCACCCGCGTGCTCGGCCTGCTCAACCCGCAGCAGGAACGCCTGGCCAACAACCTCGACACCCGGCGCAACCTGGTGCAGCTGTACTACTCCCGGCTGGCCCTCTTCGACCCGGTCGGCGGCGGCAAGTGGCCGGTCGAGGACCTGCCCTGGCTGACCCCGGACGGCGTGGAGTCCGACTACTTCAGCCTGCTGATCTGCGCGGTGCTGATCAAGGACCTGCGCGACCGGCGCGGCAGCGAGGACAACGTGCGCCGGATCGCGCCGCTGCTGTCCGAGCTGGCCAACCGCTCGCGCATCACCCGCCGCCCGACGCGCGAGGACCCGGCCCTGTCGGTGCACGCCCCCGGCCTGCTCAACCCGCTGGACGGCTCGGAGGTGCTCGGCCCGCCGATGGCGCTGCGGATCACGGACTTCGCGCCGCTGCTGCTCAAGCGCACCACGCAGCTGGCCAGTCTGACGAACAACTCCGAGGTGCGCGACGAGATGCTGGCGCTGTCCTCGGACATCTGGAACCACCTGGTGACCCGCCGGATCACCGATCCGGCGGCGGCCGGGCTGTGGGACGACGCCTCGAAGGCGTTCCCGCAACTGGGCGCGGGGCAGCGGCTGCCGTCCTGGAACGTCACCCAGAACGTGGTCGACGCGCTGGTCACCTCGGCGAGCACGCTGGTGCGCCGGCAGACCAGGGCGCCGATCCTCTCGCAGACCGCGGCCGCGATGGTCAGCGAGGCCGAGTACCTGCTCAACCAGCAGCTGATGAGCACCCCGTCGCTCAACTCCGGGCTGCAGAGCAGCCTGATGGAGATCCGCGAGTCGCTGACCCGGGCCGGCGACCTGGTCGAGGAGCAGCCGTCGACGGCCATCGCGCTGTGCGTGGCGGCGGTCACCGAGCTGGACAAGAACGTGCTGGCCAGACAGGACGCCACCGGACAGCAGGGGCTGTGAGCCGATGCTAGTGTTCTCCGTCTCCGACAAGGGCGGCACCGGGCGGTCGGTGACCAGCACCAACCTGGCCTACCGGTCGGCGCTGCGCGGCAACAACACCTGCTATCTCGACTTCGATTTCGGCTCGCCCACCATCGGCTCGATCTTCGACCTGGAGAACGCGCGGCGCGGCGTGGCCGGCGACGGTCTGCACGACTACCTGCGCGGCATCGCCCCGGCGGCCCGGCGCATCGACGTGTGGGCCGAGTCGAGCCACGAGTTCCTGCGCCGGCGGCCCGGCGACGGCGCGCTGACCCTGCTGCCGGGCAGCCACGGCGGGGCCGAGTTCGACATCGACAAGAAGATGGTCGAGCGCTGCGTCGACCTGTTCGTCGCCCTGGACGAGGAGTACGACCTCTGCGTCGTGGACCTCAGCGCCGGGCGCTCGTTCGCGGTCGAGCTGGTGCTCCAGGCCACCGCGCGCCAGTCGCTGCGCGGCGTGCCGGCCCGCTGGCTGGTGTTCCACAAGTGGACCCGCCAGCACGTGATCGCCGCCAACAGCCTGGTCTACGGCGAGCACGGCCTGCTGGAGTCGGGCAAGACCACCGGCCACACCGAGGACGAGATGCGGCGGATGATCCGCTTCGTGCGCACCGCGGTGATCGACCCGTACGGCGCGCAGGTGGCGCGGCTCAGCGGCCCGCAGCAGACCTGGCTGCAGGAGGTGAACCGGGACCTGGAGAAGGCGGCCGCGAAGTTGGAACTGGGGCGGGCGATGCAGATCGGCACCATCCCGCTGGACCCGGTCCTGCAGTGGCGCGAGCAGCTGATCCTGGACCGCGACGTGCACACGACGGAGGTCGCGAACCAGGCCACCGTCGACGCGTTCGAGAACCTGGCCGGGTTCGTGGCCGATCCGGAACTGTGGGAAGGGTCCTGACGGACGCCATGGACACCAGCTTCCACGAAGTGGCCGCGGAGCGGCGCACGCAGGACGTCGCGTACTCGCACCTGTCGGTCGAGCTCGACCACCTCTACATGGAGGACTTCCTGCTGGGCAAGGAGCACCTGCGCGCGCGGGTGCGCCAGATCGCGCCGTGGTTTCGCACCGCGATCGCCGCGTTCACCGAGCGGCACCCGGGCGACCGGCCGCGGGTGAGCACCTGCTTCCTGGTCGACGACTACTTCAGCGAGCTGATCCCGCCGGGCGAGCTGATCCCGCAGCTGCTGGAGGCGGCCGAGGCGGAGAACCTGCGCATCGACTACCTGGCCCGCGAGTCCGGCTGCGCGAGCGCGGACGGGATCGAGCTGGCCCGGCTGGTGGCCGGCCGGATCGTGTCGGTGCCGGTGCCGGGAACCAACGGCTCGCGGCCGCCGACCGCGGAGAGCGGCTGGCTGTCCAACGGGCAGCGCACCCCGAGCGAGCCGGCCGTGGCCCTGCACCCGCGGCCGTGGGCGGCGCCGGTGGAGGCCGAGTCGCGCACCCACTCGGTGTTCCTGGACGTCGAGCTGTGGGACGAGGTGGCCGGCAGGCGCCGCTGGTCCTGTCCGATGCTGGCCGCGGTCTGGCAGCTGCTGCGCCTGGGCCTGCTGCGCGACCACGGCCGTACCGTGATCCAGCCGCGCCCGCTGCCGGCCGAGATCCCGGCCCAGTGGTCGGCGATGCCCCCGGTGGTGCAGCTGAACCCGAAGGCGACCTCGTTCCACGGCTACCGCACGCTCTCGTTCCTCGACGACCGGTTCCTGTCCATCGAGCACGCGGTGCGGGTGATCCTCAACCAGGTGGCCCAGGACCCCGAGGTGATGGCCCGGGTGGACAAGCGGGCGCGCGGCGAGGGTGTGCCGGTGCCCGCCGACGTGACCGGCCGGATCGCCTACGTGTTCATGACGGACTTCTGAGCATGCGCACCGAGGCGGTTCCCAGCTATCCGCCGAGCCAGCGCACGGCGCCGCCGCCGGCCGGCCTGAACCTGGCGGTGGGCGAGATCCGCACCGGGCTGCTGCGCAACAGCGCGGCGCTGCCGAAGAGCACCGTCGGCGAGCTGCTCGACCTGGTGCCGGGCGAGCCGGTGCGCCAGTCCGAGCGGCCGATCGCGTTCGCGCTCTCGCCGGAGGTGGCCAACGGCGTGGACACCCAGATCCCGACCGCGCAGGGCGGGCGCATCCGCGCGGTCGGCACGATACTGACGCACGCGGCGGTGACCGGCGGACGGGTGTTGCAGACCTCTTCGTACACGCGCGTCGAGTCCTCGGGCGCGCAGCGGCGCGCGCCGTGGTCGCACTACACCGCGAAGCCGGGCATGATCGAGACGATCTCGCGGGCCAAGCCGCGCGACCTGGCCGCCGGGTATCTCGCGTTCGACAACGAGCCGGACTGCCTCGACCTGGGCGCGGTCAGCGAACGGCTGGCCCGGCGCACGCAGGGCAGCGCGGTGCTCGACGGCCGTCAACCGCTGCGCTTCCAGTGGACCCGGCTGCGCTGGGCCGCGCTGTACGGCTCCGAGCCGGGCGCGCCGGAGCCGGCCGCGCACTTCGAGCTGGTGGACGACACCGTCAGGGCACTGAGCCTGTGGATTCCGCACCCGCCGACCACGCCGGACGGCGCGGTGCGCCTTGAGGCGATCCTGGAGCTGTGCCGCGACCTGGCGCTGCACGACTTCGTGCTGACCACGCTGACCCGCCGGATCGAGCGGGTCGATCCCGGTTCCGGCGACCGGGACCGCACGGTGGCCGAGCTGCGCCCGGTCATCGACCACCTGCTGCACCTGTGGATGCCGGGCGCGCGCGTGGACGACGAACTGGCCGCGGTCTGGGACGGATTCGAGCGCCGTCCGGGGTTCACCAGGCAGTGGGACGCGGCCGTCGGCCGGGTTCGTGACCAATTGGCCTTGCACACCCTGCAACTCCTGGCGACCCTGTCAGTGAGGGACGGTTCCGGGGGCGAGACCGGGCCCTGAGAGGGTGTTCGAGCCCTTTCCGGGGGCGAAACGGCCTCTGACAGCACCGCCCGGCCGGACGCGAAGGCCCGGGCGGCAACCCGACAGGGAAGGGGGTCGCCGGTGGAGCGCGAGCCGGGCCGGGGCCGGATCAGGACCCTGTTGCGCAGGCTGCTGCTGGCCGCGCTGGGCGCCGGGGCGGCGCTGGGCGTCGCACTGGGGCCGGGGCGGGTACAGCCGGCGCAGGCGGCCACGATGGCCGTGACCGTCGCCGTGGGCGCGGTGCTTCTGGACGCGCTGCACGGTTTCACCGCGCGCCTGGACTCGGTCGAGCGGCGCGGCCGCGAGGCGTTCGAGCTGGCGGGCGGCGCGATCGAGGCGGCCGCCACCCAGATCCGCACGGACGTGGACCGGCGGTTCGCGCAGCTGACCAACATCCCGGAGGCGTTCGGGCTGCGGCCGTTGGACCACACGCGCGCGGCCGAGCTGGTGAAGGTGGTGCAGAACGCGTACGCCTTCGAGAACCGGGCCTCGCCGCTGGCGAACACCTTCGTGCAGGCGGAGGCGCAGCGTTTCAACCTCCTGCTGCACCAGCTTCGCGCCGGCGAGGGGACCTACGACGGCGAGGACCGCGACTGGCTGCTGACGCTGACCCGCGCGTGCGCGCGCACCCTCGACGCGACCAGCCTGACCACCACGGACGCCGGCGGCCGGCTGCGGTTCAGCGGCGGGTTCTGGGAGAGCGACCTGGGGCTGCACTACCTGGAGCTGCAGGCGGACGCGGTCGAGCGCGGGGTGGCGATCCGGCGGGTGTTCATCCTGGAGAACCCGAAGATCACCGAGGACCCGGCCTACCGGGAGATGTGCGAGCGCCAGTCCCGGCTCGGCCTGGAGATCCGCTACCTGGTGCCGGACATGGTCTCGATGAGCCTGCACAACAAGCTCGACGACTTCATCCTGTTCGACAACGAGATCAGCTACGAGGTGGTCCCGTCGCTGGCGGCCGGCGACGCGCGCCCGGTGATCTCGTCCACCCACCTGGTGCTCAACCGCACGCTGGTGGCCAAGCGGGTGCGCCAGTTCGCCGAGATCTGGGACGCGGCCCTACCGTGTACGGACCCTGATCAGCCCTATGGCTGATCGAGCACTGACAACGGCACTGACAACGGCGCCGACACCGGCGCGGACAGCGAGAGGCGCGCCGGCGGGGGCGGGGGCGCGCCGACCTTCGTGCCCTTGCGGTAGCCGCCGAACAGCAGGCCGAGCAGCACGATGATCAGGATCAGCCAGAACACCGGCCACAGGCAGCCCAGCGGCCTGGGCCCGACGCCGTTCTCGACGGCGCGGCGCCGTCCGATCCACCGCGAGCGCGGGTAGCGCGCCACCGGCGGCCTCCTGTCGGTCAAGCAGATCAAGGTTCGACAACGGCGCACCGTTTGAGCGGGGCGCCGTCTGCTAACACAGTACCTTGGCCGGGCGACCCGCAAACCGAACAGGAAGGCGATCACGATGATCGGCACGTGGCGAAAGCGGATCACGGGTATAGCAGGGGCCGTCGTCGCCTTATTCGCCCTCTACCTCATCGGCTCCGCGGTGCATCTGTTCCCTCAACTGCGCAACCCGTTCAGCGAGACCACGACCGAGCGCAGCCAGCCGGTGGTGCTCAAGTCGATCGTCGAGCTGTCCAAGTACGAGGCGGCCGCGGGCAACTTCCAGGTGGTGGTGGACATCAGCTCCTCCGGCATCCTGCCCAGCTTCCTCGAAGGCAGCGACACCCTGTTCATCGGCATCGGCGCGGACAACGCGTATGTGGACTTCTCGCATCTGAAGGGCGACGCGGTCGTGGTCTCGGCGGACCGTCTCACGGCGACGCTCAAACTGCCGCACGCGCAGCTGGACCCCGCGGTGCTCGACGTGAAGCAGTCGTACATCTTCGCCCAGCAGCAGGGCCTGTTCACCCGGCTCAACTCGTTCCTGAGCGGGAATCCGAACAGCCAGCAGGCGGTTTACGAGCTGGCGCAGAAGGACATCGAGCAGGCGGCGGCGAAGAGCGCGGTCAAGGCGGACGCCGAGCGCAACACCAAGGCGATGCTGGTCAGCCTGCTGCAGTCGCTCGGCTTCAAGACCGTGACGGTGACCTTCTCGTGACAGCGCTCTGACAGCGGACGCACCGGGCGCCGGGCGCGCCGGGTCAGGCTACTGAGGCGGTCAGTCCTCCTGGTAGGAGTAGCGCTGCTCCTGCCAGGGGTCGCCGATGTTGTGGTAGCCGCGCTCCTCCCAGAATCCGCGCCGGTCGTCGACCAGGTACTCGATGGCGCGGACCCACTTCGGGCCCTTCCACGCGTACAGGTGCGGCACCACCAGGCGCAGCGGGAAGCCGTGCTCGGGCGTCAGGGGCTCGCCGTCGCGGTGCGTGGCGAACAGGGTGGTCTCGCGCAGCAGATCGTCAATGCGCAGATTCGCCGAGTATCCGTACTCTGCCCACACCATCACGTGCGTCACGTCGTCGGCCGGCGGCGCCGCGGCGACCACGGTGTCGGCCAGGACGCCGGACCAGGTGTTGTCCAGCAGCGTGAACTTGGTGACGCAGTGCAGGTCGGCCTCGACGCGCCCGGTCGGCAGCTTCTGGAAGCCCGGGTAGTCCCAGGCCGTCTTGTCCCCGTCCGCGGTCGCGCCGTAGACCTGGAAGTCCCAGCGCTCCGGCTTGAACCGGGGCACCGGCCCGTAGTGCAGGACCGGCCAGCTGTTCTGCGTGCGCTGCCCGGGCGGCACGCGCTCCGAGTCGTCCGCGGAACCCTCACCGCGCGACCGGCGCGCGTCGGTGCCACTCAGACCCATGACGTCTATCGTCCCAGATCGAAAGTGATGCTCAGTACCACGGCCCGGCCGCGATACGCACGGCTGCTTCGCCGAAAGGGCGGAAACGGGCCCGGCGAACCGGGCGTTCAGCGCATTACGCGCAGCGGATTGGCAAATCGACCACCTGCAAGTTAGCTTAGGGTTACCTAATCGGGATCGAGCGCTGAGGAGACCGCACCGTATGTACGCCTGCGTCTGCTTCAGCGTGACCGAAGAGGAGATCCACCAGGAGGTGGCCGGCGGCGCGCGCACCGAGGCGGCGATCGGGGAGCGTTGCGGCGCGGGCACCAGTTGCGGCACCTGCGTGGAACGGCTCGGCTGCCTGATAGAGGCGGCGCTGCGCGACAGGCCGACGGCCGACGCGCTGGCCTCGTGCCCGGTCCCCTGCGCTCCGGCCCGGCGTCTGCACGGCGACGAGCCCTGCCCGGCGCTCGGCGCCGCCGCGTAAGCGGGCCCTTCCGTCCACAGTTCACCCTCCCGTCGCCCGTTCGGCCGAAACTGTCGCCCGGTTCGCGGCGAATGGCCCGCTTTCGCCCGGCTCGCGGCGCGGGCGCGCGCCAAGATGGGTCGCATCGACTCCCGGCGCTAAGGACGGCCATCGGTTATGCAGGGCGACAAGCAGGTCATCGAGTTCCTCAACGAGCAGCTGACCGCGGAGCTGACCGCGATTAATCAGTACTGGCTGCAGCACTCTGCCAGATGTATGTTAGCAAAATCTGCTTTGCCTGGTCTTTGCCCTGCCTCATAGCCTGACCACCGATGTTCTTTGGCGGCAGCACTGGCCGCAGGTCTCCCCCGAGTTCCGGTTCCCTCGTCTGCCCAGGCG
>JBOHCW010000285.1:0-4693 GCA_050725375.1 Actinocrinis sp.
GCCGCGCGCTGCGGGTCGCGGCCAGCCGGCGGCGCACCGCGGGGTCGCGCGCCAGGCCGAAACGGTCGGCCCAGGCCAGGGTCGAGGCTTCCGCCACGGCGACCTGCTCGTGCAGGACGGCGGTGAACGGGGACTTGAGGCGAGGTAGCGAACCGGGGGAGAAGGGCGAGGTCACAGATCGAACCCCCTGTGTAATCGAGGCCTGTGCGGCCTCGTGATGCAAGGGCACCCCAGAGTCAGGATGCTACATCAAGGCCGCGTTGTACGTCAGAGCCGATCGGTCGCGGTGGCGTGAACCGCAGGCGCGCGCCCGGTACGGGGCGGCGCGCGCCGGTCCGCCCGGTCCGGCGGGGCGGCCCCGGGGCACCCTCTAAGATAGGTCGGTGATCTCCGCTTCCCAGGTCGAGCTGCGCGCCGGCTCCCGCGTGCTGCTCGAACCGGTGTCCTTCCGCGTCGGACCCGGCGACCGTATCGGCCTGGTCGGCCGCAACGGCGCCGGCAAGACCACGCTGACCAGGACGCTCGCCGGCGAGACCCTTCCGGCGGCGGGCGCGATCACCCGCTCCGGCCCGGTCGGCTATCTGCCGCAGGACCCGCGCACCGGAGACCTCGACGTGACCGCGCGCGACCGCATCCTGTCCGCGCGGGGACTGGACGAGACCGTGCGCCGCATGCGCACCGCCGAGGAGCGCATGGCGTCCGCGGACCCGGAGCAGCACGAGAAGGCGATGCGCCGCTACGCCAACGCGGAGGCCGAGTTCATGGCCAACGGCGGCTACGCGGCCGAGTCCGAGGCGGCCACCATCGCCTCCAGCCTCGGGCTGCCCGACCGCGTCCTCGGCCAGCAGCTGCACACCCTCTCCGGCGGCCAGCGCCGCCGGGTCGAGCTGGCCCGCATCCTGTTCGGCGACCACGAGGTGCTGCTGCTCGACGAGCCGACCAACCACCTCGACGCCGACTCGATCGTGTGGCTGCGCGAATACCTCAAAAGCTACAAGGGCGGCTTCATCGTCATCTCCCACGACGTCAAACTCGTGGAGTCCTGCGTCAACAAGGTCTTCCACCTGGACGCGAACCGCACCACCATCGACATCTACAACATGGACTGGAAGAACTACCTCGCCCAGCGCGAGGCCGACGAGCGGCGCCGCAAGCGCGAGCGGGCGAACACGGAGAAGAAGGCCGGCGCCCTGCTGTCCCAGGCCGACAAGATGCGCGCGAAGGCGACCAAGACCGTCGCGGCGCAGAACATGGCCCGGCGCGCCGAGAAGATGCTCTCCGGCCTGGAGTCGGTGCGCCAGTCGGACAAGGTGGCCAAGCTGCGCTTCCCGAGCCCGGCCGCCTGCGGCAAGACCCCGCTGATGGCCACCGGGCTTTCCAAGTCCTACGGCTCGCTGGAGATCTTCACCGACGTGGACCTCGCGATCGACCGCGGCTCGCGCGTCGTCGTGCTCGGACTCAACGGCGCCGGCAAGACCACGCTGCTGCGCCTGCTGGCCGGGGTCGAGGACGCGGACACCGGCAAGGTGGAGCCGGGGCACGGCCTGAAGATGGGCTACTACGCGCAGGAGCACGAGACGCTGGACCCCGAGCGCACCGTGCTGGAGAACATGCGCTCGGCCGCGCCCGACCTCGACCTGGTCGAGGTGCGCAAGACGCTCGGCTCGTTCCTGTTTTCCGGCGACGACGTGGACAAGCCGGTCGGCGTGTTGTCCGGCGGCGAGAAGACCCGGCTGGCGCTGGCCACGCTCGTGGTCTCCAGCGCGAACGTCCTGCTGCTCGACGAGCCGACCAACAACCTCGACCCGGCCAGCCGCGCGGAGATCCTCGGCGCGCTGCGCTCGTACGAGGGCGCCGTCATCCTGGTCACCCACGACGAGGGCGCGGTCGACGCGCTGGCCCCCGAGCGGCTGATCCTGCTGCCCGACGGCGTCGAGGACCTGTGGAACGACGGCTACCGCGACCTGGTCGCGCTCGCCTAGAACGCCCGCCTCGCGCCGAGCGGCGTCTGTTCTAAGAACATTGGCCCGAAATACCGAATGCGGGCCCGTATCAATCTCGGGTATATGGCGGGAGGTCGCCGTTGTGCCGCCTGTTGCCGTAGTTGTACTACGATTATCGAACACGTACGCGCCGCGTTCCGACAAAGCGTCGGATGCTCTCGGTAACGTTCCGATAACAGCGCCTAGGGTGTATCCGCGCAAACCCGCTGAAGACCGGACCAATCCACCGGTCCGTTCGGGAATAACCACCGACTTTGTTCGCCGAATCGGTGGTCAACTCGGGCGCGAGGGGTGATCATGGGTGATCAGAGCGCACGACCGCAGGACACGGAGGTCATCCCGTCTGCGGTTTCCCGGCGGGGACGGGGTCTTTCGCCGGCACAACTCATCCGAATCACGCAGTGATATTGCGGGGCACGATCCCCGCACCCCTCATAGGAGGCACGTGTGGCCGAGACTCTCAAGAAGGGCAGCCGCGTTACCGGCGCCGCGCGAGAGCAGCTCGCGACCGATCTGAAGAGCAAGTACGAGTCGGGCGAGTCGATCCGCGCCCTGGCCCAGGAGACGGGCCGTTCGTACGGTTTCGTGCACCGGATGCTCAGCGAGTCCGGTGTCGTACTGCGCGGGCGCGGTGGCGCGACCCGCGGCAAGGCGAAGACCGCTTAGGGCGGCCTGGCCGATCCCTTCTTAACCCGCCCCGGCCCCCGGTGTGACGCACTCCGGCGGCCGGGGCTTGCTGTCCGCGTATCGGTGCACAGTCCCGGCGGGCGCACGCGTGCATCTCCATATCTTGTGAATTCCTGCAGCCGGGCCGCGTGGTGCTCACGGCGCGCACTCCGATAAAGTCCGTGCCATCTCCACACGTTCACCAGCAAGGGCGGACAGGAACAGATGGCACCGCTGACGGACCTTCACGCAGACGACTCCTCGCCCGCGGGCGATCCGGCACAGCGGGCCGGTATAGCCCCGGTGTACGACTTCTGGCCGGCCGAGCGCCAGGCCGCCGCGGCGAAGGCCGGGGTGCGGCTGCTGGTGGAGGCCGAGATGGCCACCGTCGTGCTCGACCGCCCGGCCAAGCGCAACGCGATGACGCCCGCGATGTGGTGGCAGCTGGCCGAGATCGGCCGCGCGCTGCCCGGGTCGGTGCGCGCGGTGCTGCTGCGCGCCGAGGGCCCCTCGTTCAGCGCCGGGCTCGACCGCTCCGTCCTGGTCGGCGAGGACGTGCCCGCGGGCAAGAGCCGGCCCAAGACGCTGATCGACCTGGCCGGCAGCGACCCGCACGACGCCGAGCTGACCATCGAGGCGTTCCAGGAGGCGTACACCTGGTGGCGCCGGCCCGACCTGATCACCGTCGCGGCCGTGCAGGGCCACGCCATCGGCGCCGGTTTCCAGCTCGCGCTGGCCTGCGACCTGCGCGTGGTGGCCGACGACGCGCGGTTCGCGATGCGTGAGATAAGCCTGGGCCTGGTACCCGACCTCGGCGGCACCAAGCCGCTGACCGACCTGGTCGGCTACGGCCGGGCGCTGGAGATCTGCGCGACCGGCCGGTGGATCGACTCGGCCGAGGCCGAGCGCATCGGCCTGGCCAACAAGGTGGTCCCGGCCCGGGACCTGGCCCTGGACGCGGCCGTGTTCACGCGCGAACTGCTCGCCGCCGACCGCGACGCGCTCATCGAGACCAAGGCCTTGATCCGCGGCGCCACCGAGCGCGACTACGACGCGCAGCGCGGCGCCGAGCGGGCCGCGCAGGTGCGCCGCATCCGCGCGCTGGCGAAGCTGTGACACGCCGGTGAACCCGCGATCGTCCACCCGCTGATCCGCCCGGCGATCCGCGACGGCGCCCGGCGCCGCCCGCCCGGCGATACGGCGCGGCACGCGACCGGCCGGGTCCCGTAATATTCGTCGCCATGACCGGCGAACCGTCCCGCTCCCAGGCCGCGACCGCTCCCATGCTCAAGGCCCTCAACGAGCGGACCGTGTTCGAGGCGATCCGCGCGGACCCGCCGATATCGCGGGCCCAGATCTCCCGGCGGGTCGGCATCTCCAAGCCGACCGTCTCGGCCGCGCTGTCCGCGCTGCTCGACAGCGGGCTGGTGCGCGAGACCGCGCCCGGCGGGGACGGCCCGACGTACGGCGCGCTGTTCTTCGAGCCGGTGCCCGAGGCCGGGTTCGTGCTCGGCCTGGACATCGGCGGCCGGTACCTGCGCGGCGCGGTGGCCGCGCTCGACGGCGCCGAGCGGATGCGCGAACAGGTCGACATCGGCCCCTGCGACATCGCCGAAGTGGTCGAACAGGCCGCGAGGCTGCGGCTGCGGCTGCTGGAGCGCGCCGCGGTCCCGCACGACGCCGAGCAGGTCGTGGTCGCGGCGGCGCCGGGCGTGGTCGAGCAGGCCACCGGCCGAGTGTATCAAGGCACGACGATTCGCGGCCTGGACGGTTTCGCCCTCGCCGCCGCGCTGTCCGACGCGTTCGCGGCCTCGGACGCGGGCACCGCGCGCGCCGCCGCGCCGTCCGGTTCCCCTGGTTCGCAGGGCTCTGACTTCCGCGGCGCCGTGCGGGTCGAGAACGACATCCACCTGGCCGCGCTCGGCGAGCGCTGGCGCGGCGCGGGCGCGGACGTCGACGACTTCGCCGTGCTGTCCGTCGGCACCGGGACCGGCGCCGCGCTCGTGCTCGGCGGCCGGCTGCAC
>JBOHCW010000286.1:0-13474 GCA_050725375.1 Actinocrinis sp.
CGCGCGCGCCGCTTGAGGCGGTGCAGCAGCAGTTGGCCGCTACCGCGTGACCAATGACGTACGACGGCGCGCGCGCGCGTCTCATCGTCGTCGGCGCTGCCCTTAGCCGATTGGTCCTTAGCCGACCGGCCGTTGGCGCGCTAGCCTGGCGGCATGCCGCGTTATGAATACCGCTGCCGCGCGTGCGGCGACACGTTCGAGAAGACCCGCCCGATGAGCGAGTCCGCCGACCCTACCGACTGCCCGAGCGGGCACCCCGACACGGTCAAGCTGTTCTCCATGGTCGCGGTGGGCGGCCTGGCCAAGTCCTCGGCGCCGCTGCGCTCGGACGGCCCGGCGGCGTCCGGCGGCGGTTGCTGCGGCGGCGGCTGCTGTTCGTAGCGGAGACGAGCGCCCCATGGACCGCGCGGCGGTTCCCACTAGGCTGTCGGATAAGGACCACAGGCTACGTTCGGTCCGTACACAGCACACCCCCGGTGAAGGAGGCGCTCGGCAGTGAGCGAGGAAACCAGGACCGACCAGCCGGTCAAGGGCCGTAAAAACGGCCTCTACCGTGGCATCTCCGACGAGCTCGAAGCGGGCATGCGCACCGGCTGGGCCGACACCGATCGGCACGACCTGGAGCCGTCCGAGCAGTCCGGTTACGCGGCCAAGCGGCGCAAGGCGCTGTCCGCCGCGTTCGCCGGTGAGCGGATCGTCATCCCGGCCGGGCGGCTGAAGACCCGGTCCAACGACACCGACTACATCTTCCGCGCGGCCAGCGACTACGCGTACCTGACGGCCGACCAGACCGAGAACAGCGTGCTCGTGCTCGAACCGCAGCCGGACGGCGGCCACCGCGCCGTCCTGTACCTGCTGCCGCGCTCGAACCGGGACAACGGCGAGTTCTGGCTGGACAACCAGGGCGAGCTGTGGGTCGGCCGGCGCCGCTCGCTGGCCGAGGCCGAGAGCGAGCTGGGCCTGGAGACCCGCGACAGCCGCGAGGCCGCCGAGGCGCTGAGCGCCGCGATCGCCGCCGCGCCCCAGGTCGTCACCCGCGTGCTGAGCGGCCACGACGAACTCGTCGACGCCGCGCTGAGCGCCGCCGACGCCGTGCGCACCGAGAACGCCGAGCGCGCCGCCGAACTGGACGAGGGCCTGAAGGTCTTCCTGCACGGCGTGCGCCTGGTCAAGGACGACTGGGAGATCGAGCAGCTGCGCGAAGCCTGCGTGATCACGGCGCACGGCTTCGAGGACGTCGTGCGCGAGCTGGCCAACGCCGTCGCCACCTCCGAACGCTGGATCGAGGGCACGTTCTGGCGGCGCGCCCGCGTAGAGGGCAACGAGACCGGCTACAACTCGATCTGCGCCTCCGGCCCGCACGCCACCACCCTGCACTGGACCCGCAACGACGGCCCGGTGCGCCCCGGCGAGCTGCTGCTGCTCGACGCCGGCGCGGAGACCGAGTCGCTGTACAGCGCCGACGTCACCCGTACGCTGCCGATCGACGGCGAGTTCACCGAGCTGCAGCGCAAGATCTACCTGGCCGTGTACGACGCGCAGGAGGCCGGCATCGCGGCCGTCAAGCCCGGCGCGAACTACCGCGACTTCCACGAAGCGGCCCAGCGCGTGCTGGCCGAGCGGCTGATCGAGTGGGGCCTGGTCGAGGGGCCGCTGGAGCGGGTGCTCGAACTCGGCCTGCACCGCCGCTACACGCTGCACGGCACCGGCCACATGCTCGGCCTGGACGTGCACGACTGCGCGGACGCGCGGGTCGAGGAATACGTCGACGGCACGCTGGAGCCGGGCATGGTGCAGACCGTCGAGCCCGGCCTGTACTTCCAGGTCGACGACCTGACGGTGCCCGAGGAGTACCGCGGCATCGGCGTGCGGATCGAGGACGACATCCTGGTCACGGCGGACGGCAACGAGAACCTGTCCGGCTCGCTGCCGCGGCACCCGGACGAGATCGAGTCCTGGATGCGCTCGCTGCGCGCCTGAAGCGCGCCCTAAGAGTGCTGCCGGCGCAGCCAGTGTTCGACGCCGGAGACCAGCTCGTCTCCGGCGTCGAGCACCCGGCCGAACCTGGTCGCCGGATCGCCGAACACGCCGAGTACGGCGCCCACGATCAGCACCCTGCGCCCGTTCACGCTCTGGCGCGCGGCCACCACCATCGCCGCGCCCGCCGCGTTCGTCAGCCCGGTCTTGACCCCGACGATCCCGTCCACGCCGAGCATCGCGTCGTGGTTCTCGACGGTGCCGGCGACCGGGATCCGCGCCGTGGGCATCGCCACGACGGCCGCGAAGGCGGGCACCCTCAAGGCGTTCAGCGCCAGCCGCACCTGGTCGGCGGCCGTACTCACCGTGCGCCGATCCAGCCCGGCCGGATCGGCGTAGTGCGTCGAGCGCAGACCCAGGCGCGCCGCCGTGGTGTTCATCCGGTCCACGAAGCGCGACACGCCGCCGCCGTCCCAGTCGGCCAGGAGCACGGCCACGTTGTTCGCCGATCCGAGCAACAGCGCTTCGAGCGCCTGCCGCTCGGTGATCCGCTCGCCCGCGCGCACCTCGACCGCCGACTCGCCGTCAGCCACCGTCGACGCGTACCGGTCCGCGTCCGCCTGCGTCACCACGATCGAAGGCCCCTGTGACGAGCCGGCCAGCGGATGATCGGCGAGGACCACGAAAGCAGTCATCACCTTGGCCAGGCTCGCGATCGGCACCGGCCTGGCCGAGCCGTGCACGGCGACCGATGCACTGTCGGGCAGCGAGCCGTCAGCCGTCAACGCGTCGGCGTCCACGACCGACACAGCTGCCTCCCTCGCCGCCGGCCACACGATCGAGCTCGCCGTCAGCACGGGCGGCGGCGGGGACGGTGCCGACGTCGCAGGACTCGCACTCGCCCGGACCGGCGCGGGCGCCCGCGCTGCCGCCGAGCCCGCCGGCGCGGCCCGAACATGCCCGGCCGTCCCCGATCCCTCGTGCGACGGCGCCGAAACCGCGCTCTGCGCACCGAAAACCGCACCGAGGACCGCACAGGCCACCCCCACGGCCACGGCCGCGACGACCCTGACCGGGAACCTCCCCACGAGCATCCGGCGCCCTCTCCCCACAGTCGCATCGTCGGCCGCGGCCCGTCGGGAGCCTGAGTTCGCAGACTCCCCGATCGTAGGGTATTGCCCCGTTCGGGGACCCCGGCCGGTGTCGCTGCGACGGCCGCGGGGCCCCGTGCAGGCGTCGTATCAACACCAAAGAGTGAACGGTGCGCCACAGAGGGTCACTCAGGGTCCTACTGTCAGTCCCGTGACAGTCCCAGCCGCCCAGCGCGTGCCCAACCAGACGCTCCGAGCCATCCGGCTGGCCCTGCGGATGAGCCAGAGCGAGCTCGCCACCGCCGTCCGCCACGCGGGCAACGTCCTCGGCGAGCCGAACACCTGTAACAAGCGGTTGATCCAGAAGTGGGAGTCCGGCGAGCACACCGAGTGCCGGCCGAACTACAAGCGCGCGCTGCAGGCGGTGACGCGCACGCCGTACGAGCAGCTCGGCTTCTCCGGCTCCCCGGCGTCGCTGCCCGACGCCCCGCTGCTGACCGGCCGGCTGGCCGGGGTGATCCACCAGCGCACCTCGCCCGACCAGCCGCTGGTCGGGCTGGCCGGCGAGCCCGGCGACCGGCTGCGCTTCGCCCTGGAACGCCCCGGCCACGCCGACACGGGCGCGATAGCCATCATCGAGACGAACACCGCACGGCTGTTCGCCCTCGAACACCACCGCGCCGCGCGCTCGATCACGGGTGCGGTCACCCAGCACATCGACGACATCGCGGGCATCCTCGCCGGCACCCGGCGCGAGCCGATGCGCCGCAGGCTGGCCGCGGCGGGCGGTCAGGCCGCCGCCCTCGCCGGCTGGCTCGCCATGGACCGCGGCGACCTCGCGGGCGCCCACCGGTACTGGGACAGCTCGCTGGCCGCCGCCCGGTACGCGGGCGACGGGCCGCTGCTGGCCTGCGTCCTGACGTACCTCTCATACTCCTCGGCCGAACGCGGCGACCCGGCCACCGCGTGGCAGCTGGCCCACACCGCGGGAACGCACGCCGGCCGCGACCCGCGGGCGCGCTCGTGGATGGCCGCGCGTGCGGCCGAGGAGGCCGCCCAGCTCGGCGAGCGCGGGGCGGCCATGGCCGAGCTGGAGATCGCCCTCAAGCTCGGCTCCGCCCTGCCGCAGCCGATGCCGAACGACACGACGGCGCCCTGGACCCGCTTCTTCGACACCCCGCGCCTGGCCGCGATGTCCGCGAACGTCCACGGCCGGCTCGGCGACCCCAAGGCGGCGCTGGAGGCGGCCCAGTGGGCCATGCGCACGCTGGGCACCGAGCAGGTCAAGGGCCGCGCGATCGTCCTGGCCGAAGTGGCCTGCGCCGCCGCCCGCGTCGGCCAACTGGACCTGGTCGCCCAGACCGCCATCGAGGCCGCGGACCTCGCCGACACCCTGGAGGTCACCCTCGCCAGACGAAGGCTGCGCGCCGTCCTGCCGCTGCTGAGCCCGTACCGCGCCACCGTCGCCGCCCGGCGCATCATCGACCGGCTCGACGTCGACGCTGACGCCGCGTGAGAGGGCGCGGCGTCAGCGCACCTGGGTGCGCCGGGGGTTGGCGACCGTACCCGGCCACAGCGCGTCGTCAGACCACTGATCGCGCTCGGACGCGTCGGCGGTAAGCCGCGCCGTCGGCTGACGGCGGTCCGCGCTCACGCCCCTACCCGCCTTACCCGCGTCCGCGGCGTGTCGGCGGGACGCGCGCCAGCGCCGCCGCACGGCCGCCTGGGCGGCCGCCTCCTCGACAAGGCTCATCGTCATGGCCCTTCCTTCCCTACCGGTGACGCACCGCACGCGTCCCGGGCTCTACTCTGCGACATCCCGTGTGCCGAATGCGTGGGACCTCGGTTGCGGCGAGGTGAATTCGAGTCCACGGCCTGCCCGGACCCGTCCGGGTCCAGCCGGTCCTCGTCCTCACGCGCGTGCGCACCGTCGTCTAGTCACGCAATCCGCACACTAACTCAAACAGAGATCGGCGCCTGGAATTCCAGCCAGCGGCCGGCGTCGAACTTTCCGGGCCCCGGCGCGGCGGTGAAGACGACCGCCCGTTCGCAGACCGCCCGCGCGGTGTCCTGCGCCTGGCGGTCGAGCAGCGCGTCGACCGCCTTCGTGTCCAGGCCCTCGATCTCGGTCCAGAAGGTCATCACGCGGTTCACACACAGGGCGATCAGGTGGTCGCGCGAGCGCTGGAGTTCGCCCGCCGCGAGGGCCTGCAGGCCGTCCGCCAGCAGGTGCGGCCACTCGTCGATGCCGACGTGCACGCCCCAGGGCGTGGACTTCAGGGCGCACGCGGTCGGGAACAGGGCGTCGATGTCGGACCTGTACCGCGCCAGGTACGCGCCGACCGTTCGGCCGATCCCGGCGACCAGCTCGGGGTCCTGCCGGGTCGCCGCCTCGTCTACCGCAGGGTCCTGACGTTCGGCGGGCGGCCGCGGGCTGACCCGCCCCACCTGCGCGATCACGTGGAAGAGCGCGTCGAGGACCTGCTGGGGCAGGTGCAGGATCTTCGGAAAGGGGGAGTTGTGCACCTTGCGGCCCAGCGGCACCTCGACCAGCCGCAGCCCCGACCGCAGCGCGTTCGCGGTGAGCCACACGTCGATGCCGTACAACTCGGCGCTGCCCGGCCGCGGCCACTGGCCGACCTGCTCGAGGACCGCGCGGTTGAACGCGAACTCGCCGCCTATCGGCTGCTGGACGTACGCGCCGAAGGCCGCCGCGAACAGCGGGCGCACCAGGTGATTGGTGCTGGTGGCCTCGTAACGGTTGCGGCGGTAGACCGGCAGCGCCATGCACGGGCCCGGATCGTCCGGCACGCCGGCTGCGTGCGCGGCCTGCGCCGCGTCGGCGAGCCTGCCGACCCAGTCCGGCCGCGCCGAGCGCACGTCGCCGTCGAGCAGGACCAGGCGCCGCGCGTCCAACTCCAGGGATTTGTCGATCAGCGCGAACACGTTCGTGCCCTTGCCCGTGCCGCCGCCCTCGGAGCGCACCACCGCGGTGCGCGCACGCAGCGGCGTCTCCAGGAAGCGCTCGACCGTGCCGTCCGTGCTGCCGTTGTCGGCGAGCACGATCACGCCGTGCCCGTCCGGGCACGCCAGCGCCAGCCCGTCGTCCGCGGCCCGCGCCACCGCGGCGATCGTCGCCGCCTCGTTGCGCGTGGGGATGCCCACGACGGTCGAACCGCGCTCGGCCGGGGCCGGTCCCGCGCGATGAACGTGTACTGCCGACTCCACGCTGCCCGCCATCGGATGCCCTCCGCCCGATCGTCCGCGTGCGGCGGATATTCCCGCGCGCGGGCATCTGAACCAGGCGCGGGCGCGGGCATCTGCGAGGGCGAAAAGTGAGGGTATGACAAGGAGATCCGCGGTGAATGCGCGGCGACCGATGAAAGCCGGCTGAACGGTGACGCGTCCGGCGTCGAACGCCCGCTCAGAAATCGGGCAGCGGGTCGAGGCGCAGCTCGAACCAGACCGTCTTGCCCGTCGTCGTGCGCCGGGTGCCCCACCGGTTCGACAGCTCCTTGACCAGGCGCAGGCCCCGGCCGCCGTCGTCGTCGACCGCGGCCATCCGCAGCCGCGGCACCGTCTCGGAGTTGTCGTAGACCTCGCACAACAGGGTTCGATCACGCAGCAGCCGCACGCTGATCGGCCCCTCCGTGTACAGCAGCGCGTTCGTGACCAGCTCGCTGGTCAGCAGTTCGGCCGTCTCGCCGAGGCGGCCCAGGCCCCAGCCGCCCAGCGTCGCGCGCACCGTGCGGCGCGACTGGGCCACCGCCGGCGGCTCCGGCGCGACCGTCCACTCGGCCGTGGACGAGGACGGTATGCCGCGCACCCGCGCGACCAGCAGCGCCGCGTCGTCCAGGGTCCGGTCCCCGCGCAGGCCCGCGATCAGCCCGTCCGCGATGGCCTCGAGCGCCATTGTCGGGTCCTTGACCCCGTCGGCCAGGTCGCGCAGCCCGTCGTCGATGTCGCGGCCCGGCGCGCGGCTCTCCACCAGGCCGTCGGTGCAGAGTATCAGCAGGCTGCCGTCGGGCAGCGGGATGTCGCGGGACTCGAAGGTGTGCCCGCCGACGCCCAGCGGCACGCCCGCCGGGATCTCCAGCTGCTCGGTGCGCCCGTCCGGCCACACCGCCAGCGGCGGGATGTGCCCGGCCCGCGCGATCCGCACCGTCTGGTTGGTCGGGTCGTAGACCGCGACCACGCAGGTGGCGAAGTGCGTGGTGGCCATCGAGCCGCCCAGGTGCTCCATCAGCTCGTCCAGGTGGTGCAGCACCTCGGCCGGCTGCAGGTCCAGCGCGGCCAGCGTCCGCGTGGCGGTGCGCAGCTGGCCCATGACCGCGGCCGCGCGCACCCCGTGCCCCATCACGTCGCCGACCACCAGCGCCACCCGGCCGCCGCCCAGACCGATCACGTCGTACCAGTCCCCGCCGACGCCGGTCAGGTCGCTGGCCGGCAGGTAGCGGTGCGCGATGTCGATGCCCGCGTGGTAGCCCGAGTCCTCCGGCAGCAGCGCCCGCTGCAACATCAGCGCGGTCTGCCGCTCGTGCGAGTACAGCCGCGCGTTGTCGATGCACAGCGCGGCCCGCGCGGCCAACTCCTCGCCGAGCACGCTCTCGCCGGGGGAGAACGGGCGGCGGCTGCCGTCGCGCACGAACACCACCAGGCCCAGCACCGCGCCGCGCGCCACCAGCGGCACGATCAGCAGCGAGCGGCCGACCAGCGCCGCCGCGGCGCCCTCGCCGAGCCCCACGCAGATCTTCTCGGCCAGCGCCTCGTCCAGCTCCGCCAGCGCCCGCGAACGGCCGCTGGCCAACGACTGCGCCAGGGGGGTGTTCTGCTGGTAGGAGACCGTCGCGCCGAGCGGGAACGGGCCCTCGCGGCGGAACGGCGCGCGGGCCAGCCGGCGCAGCACGGTGCCGGCCCCGGCCGGCCGGTCGGGCAGCTCGAAGTCCGCCGCCACCGACTCCAGCACCGTCACGCTGGCCGCGTCCGCGAACCGCGGCACGGCGACCCCCATCAGCTCCGACGCGGTCGCGGCCATGTCCAGCGTCGAGCCGATCATGGTGTTCGCGTCGGTCAGCAGCTGGACCCGGCGCATCATCGCCACGGTCTGGGCGTGCTCCTGGAACTGGCTGATCGCCTCCAGCGCGGACTGCGCGGTGCCCAGCGGCGCGTCGGGCGCCGGGGTCTCGTCGGCGGGGGCGTCGGCCGTGTCGGTCACGACGATCAGCGCGCCCGAGCGCCCGCGGCGGTCCTGGATCGGCTGCCAGCCGCACTCGACCGTCTGCGCCCGGCCGTCGGCGTCGAGCAGTGGGAGCGCTCCCGACCAGCTGCGCCCCGCCAGGACCGAACCGAACAGCTCGTCCGTGGCGGCCCGGTCCTGCGGCCGCACCAGCAGCGCGCGGAACCTGCGCCCGCAGGCCCGGGCGGCAGACAGACCGAACAGGGCCTGGGCACCCCGGCTCCAGGAAGTGATCCGACCGTCCGGACCCAGCGTCAGCGTGGCGGGCCACGACCGGTCGCGTGCGGAAGAGGCCATCGCGGTGCCGCCGTTTCGCGCGTGCCCTAAGCAGTGGATTGGTCGTCGTGGGGGCCTTAAACCCCCGGGTCGGGTGCTCACGTTCGGGTGATCGGTACGGTAGCACACCTCCATGTAAGGACAGTGGGTCGCGCGAGGGTTCGATCTGGTATTCCATCGTCGGCGGCCCACCTGACAGGACACATCTTTCGGGGCGAATCGGCGGAAATCAAGGGCGTTCAGGAGCGTGGGCGCATATGTGCCACGCGCGGTACGCGCAGGCCGTGGCGTCGCATGCCGGAAACTCACTGGCCAGCGCATCGCAGTACCTTGTTGACGCGTGGTTGGCGTACGGCGCCGCCCGCCCGCGGCGCGCGGCGCCTAGCCCAGGGCTTCGGCCTGGCTGAACAGGTCCGCGACCTGCGAGCCGAAGTACGCGCTGTAGGAGATGTCCGGCGTATCGCCGCCGGTCTGGTAGCCGCCGATCACGCCGACGACCGCGCGCCGGCCGGTGGCCGGGTCCGGGCCGGCCAGGAACGGGCCGCCGCTGGTGCCGTCCGGCAGGTTCAGGCAGTCGAACTCCACCTGCGTGCCGCTCAGCGCCTTGACCGCGTTCGAGCAGGTCACCGGCTGCTCTGTGCTGCTCGGGTAGCCGACCACCCGCACCTGGCCGCTCTTCGCCGGACCGACCTTCAGCTCGTCAGAGCCGACGGCGTCCTGGATGCGCCGCGCCGAACCGGACCGATCGTGGACTATGAGGAACGCCACGTCGTAGTCCGGGTCCGCGGCGTTGATCCACTGCGGCGCGACCACGATCTTGGACGGGGTCCACACGCCGTACGGCTGCCGGCCGTCGTGGTAGCCGGGGACGAACGCGATGGCGGAGGTGTACGTGCCGGATGAGGTGTTGTACACGCAGTGCGCGGCGGTAATCACGATGTCGCCGACGCTGCTGGAGACCACGCTGGCGCTGCAGAAGTGCGAGGTGGTGGTCCCGTTGGAGTAGCCGAACAGCGCCCCGACCTGCGGGAGCCCCGAGAAGGGCCGCGAAGCGGGGGTGGAACCGGCCCGGTTCGGCGCATTGGCCGCCGACTGGTTCCCCTGGGCGGCGTTGGAAGCGGTGGACGAGTGCGCCGACGCGACGCCGCGCGCGCCTATCGGGTAGAGCGCCAGGGTGCCTATGGACACCACGGCAGCGGCGATGGTGTGTCGCCGCTGCCAGTGGCGTCTCAAGTCGCGGGATATCCGCATCGGACCTCTCGCCGTGGGTGAGCGCGGTTAGCGCTGGCGGTCTCCTGCACCCCCGACGGCAGCCTAACCGCTAGCCGCGCATCGCGCGCAGCGACTCCTTCAGGGACGAGGTCGTCGCCAGTACAGCGGTCGGCTCGTAACCGCAGTGCGCCATGCAGTTGGAGCAGCGCTCGTCCTTGCCGCGGCCGTACTTGTCCCAGTCGGTCGTCTCGACCAGTTCCTTGTACGTCTTCACGTACCCGTCGTTCATCAGGTAGCAGGGACGCTGCCAGCCGAACAGCGAGTAGGACGGCACGCCCCACGCGGTGCACTCGAAGTCGCGCTCGCCCTCCAGGAAGTCCAGGAACAGCGGCGAGTGGTTGAGCCTCCAGCGCTTGCGGTTGCCGTCGGCGAAGGCCTTCTTGAACAGCTCGCGGGTCTGGGTCACCCCGAGGAAGTGGTCCTGGTCCGGGGCCTTCTCGTAGGCGTAGGCCGGCGAGAGCATCATCTGGTCGACGCCGAGGTCGTCGTTGAGGTAGTCGAGCACGTCGATGACGGCCTGCGGGGTGTCGTTGTTGAAGAAGGTCGAGTTGGTGTTGACCTTGAAGCCCTTGGACTTGGCCAGCCTGATCGCCTCGACCGCGCCCTGGAAGCCGCCCTTCTTGTCCACCGCCTCGTCGTGCCGCTCCTCCAGGCCGTCGATGTGCACGACCCAGGAGAAGTAGGGGGAGGGCTCGAACTTGTCGATGTGCTTGGGCAGCAGCAGCGCGTTCGTGCACAGGTACACGAACTTCTTGCGCTTGATCAGCTGGCGCACGATCTCGTCGATCTGCGGGTGCATCAGCGGCTCGCCGCCCGCGATCGAGACCATGGGCGCGCCGCACTCCTCGATCGCGCCGATGGCCTGCTCGACCGGCATGCGCTGCTTGAGCACCGAGGCCGGGTGCTGGATCTTGCCGCAGCCCGGGCAGGCGAGGTTACAGGCGAACAGCGGCTCCAGCTCCACGATCAGCGGAAACTTCTTGACGCCCTTCAGCTTCTGCTTGAACAGGTACGCGCCGATCCGCGCGGACTGCCTGACGGGAATGGACAAGACGATCAGCTCCCAGTGCTCACTTCAGCGAGGTCTCACGCGGACGCGGCGCCGGACTGGTCCGGACCCGTCCCGTCGGCGTCGGCATCGGGGACGTAGGCGTCGCGCACCGCGGCAGCACCGTGCGCTCCCGTCCCTTCAGCCTCTTCAGTATCGATGTCGGATCCGCCCGAACCGGCCCGCGAGGCGTCCGGCTGCCCGGTAGTGCGCCGAGCGGTGGCAAGCGGGGGCATGGGCGGCAGGGTGAACTTGTAGTTCTCCTCCACCCCGGGCGGGTCCTCGCGGTCGACCGGGCCCAGGCCGGCCAGCGCCTCGGCCACCTCGTCCACCAGCTTCGGCGGCGCGGAGGCCCCGGCGGTCAGCCCGACCGACCGCGCGCCGGCCAGCCAGGCCGGGTCGATCTCGTCCGCCCCGTCGATCAGGTACGCGGCGGCGCCGGCCCGCTGGGCCACCTCCACCAGCCGCTTGGAGTTCGACGAGTTCTGCGACCCGACCACCAGCACCACGTCCACCTCGGCCGCGATGTCGCGGATGGCCCGCTGCCGGTTGGTGGTCGCGTAGCAGATGTCCGAGGACGGCGGCTCGGCGATGGTCGGGAAGGTGTCGCGCAGCGCGGAGACGATGTCCGCGGCCTCGTCCTCGGCCAGCGTGGTCTGGGTCAGGTAGGCCAGCCGGGACGGGTCCTCGACCTCGAGCTCCTTGGCCTGCCTGGCGTTCTCCACCAGGCGGATGCGCGGGTGCCGCGGGTCCGGGTCCTCGCCGAGCAGGCCCTCGGACTCGTCGTGGTTGGGGTGCCCGATGAAGACCACGGTGTTGCCGTCGCGCAGCGCCCGGCGCGCCTCGGTGTGCACCTTGGCGACCAGCGGGCAGGTGGCGTCCACGACCGTCAGGCCGCGCTCGGCCGCGTCTTCGCGCACCGACGGCGCGACGCCGTGCGCGGACAGCACGACCGGCACGTCGTCCGGCACCTCGTCGAGCTCCTCGACGAACACCGCGCCGCGGCGTTCGAGGTCTGCGACCACGTACGCGTTGTGCACGATCTGCCGGCGCACGTACACCGGCGCGCCGTAGCGCTCCAGCGCCTCCTCGACGATCTCGATCGCCCGCTCCACGCCCGCGCAGAACGAGCGCGGCGAGGCGAGCACCACCCGGCGGCGCGGGCTGACCGCGTCGCTCCACCGCTCCAGCGCCGGCACGATCCGCGAGAGCGCCTGGATCGCGGCGCGGCCGCGGGTGACGGTGGCCGGGTGGTACAGGCCGGTGTCCGCGTCGTCGACGATCACCCGCACCACCGCGAACGGCCGGTTGGCCAGCGAGCCGAGCCAGGAGGACTCCATGTCCACCGCCGCGACGCCCTCGGCGGCCAGCACCTTGCGCCGCCCGCCGAGCGCGAGCTTGTCGGTGGTGGCGATCGGGCCCAGGTGCACGCGCACCGGCTCGCCGCCGGGGCCGCGCAGGTCCAGCGCGCGGATCGCGGCGGCCAGCAGGGGGGCGGCCGCGATGCGCACGACCGAGCCCTCCGGCCCGCGCACCTCGTTGGCCACCACGATGTCGCCGGCCCGCACGTACGGGGCCACGCCGCCGGCCACGCCGGCCACGATCAGCGCGTCGTCGTCGTTGGGCAGAACGCGCACGGCGTTGCGGGCGCGCTGCCCGACCCGGACCACGCGTGCGTCGCGGGTCCCGGTCAGGCCGCGCTCCAGCGCGCGCGCCTCGATGGCGAGCGCGGCGGCGATCGTCAGTTTCGGCGCGGCGGGCGCGTCGCGGTCGAGCGCCTTGGCCGCGGGCGACTGTTCGGAGGGCGGGGCGGTGCCGGGTGGGGCGGTCACGGGGACTCCACGAGACGGTCGGCCAGGTAGCGGCCGAGCGCGGTCAGCGGGAAGACGAGCCGGTAGAGGTGGTAGTTGATGTAGAAGTCGCCGGGGAAGCCGGTTCCGGTGAACAGGTCCTCGTCCCAGGTGCCGTAGGCGCGCTGGGTCTCGGCCAGGTATTCGGCGCCGCGGTCGGCCGCCGCGCGCACCGCGGCGGCGCGCTCGTGGTCGCCCGGCTCCTGGGCGGCCAGCAGCGCGAGCATCGCCCAGGCGGTCTGCGAGGGAGTCGACGCGCCGCGCCCGATCCACGCCGGGTCGGCGTATGAGCGCAGGTCCTCGCCCCAGCCGCCGTCGCCGTTCTGATGCCCGATCAGCCAGGCCGCGGCCCGGCGCACCGCCGGGTGGTCGCGGGCCACGCCCGCCTCCACCAGCGCGGGCACCGCCGCCCCGGTGCCGTAGAGGTGGTTGGCGCCCCAGCGGCCGAACCAGGACCCGCCCTTCTCCTGGTTGTCCAGCAGCCAGCGCACCCCGCGCAGGGTGCGCGGGTCCCGTTCCAGGCCCCTGATCGCCATCGCCTCGACGATGTGCGCGGTCACGTCCGCCGACGGCGGGTCGATCACCGCGCCGAAGTCGCAGAACGGCAGCTTGTTGATGAGGTAGCGGGTGTTGTCCGCGTCGAACGCGCCCCACCCGCCGTCCTTGCTCTGCATGCCGGCCATCCACCGCAGGCCGCGCTCGACCGCGCCGTCCAGGCCCGCCC
>JBOHCW010000287.1:0-5253 GCA_050725375.1 Actinocrinis sp.
GCCGCTGGAGCGGCTGGGCGCGCCGACCGACATCGCCGAGGTCATCGCGTTCCTGGCCGGCCCGGCCGGCCACTGGGTCAACGGCCAGACGATCCGCGTCAACGGCGGCATCGCCTGACCCGGAGCCCGCACGCCGTACACATCAGCCTTCGTATTCATCTCGCACCGCCTTAATGAGTTCTGGGAGTGAGCCACGTATCGGGCAGACTCCTTGTTGGACTGCGCCGTCGCTCCGCCGCTCGTCCTCCCGTCGCCGTCGGATCATCGATCGCGGTGCTCCGTGCCCGCGTCGTCGCGCGCTTCGGCGTGGCGCACCCCTCGCGCGCGTCATCACGCCTTGGCAAGTTGTTGCGGTTCCCCTGCGCGCCGGTTCCCGCGCGAGTACATTCACCCCTGTCTGACCGCAGCGGCCCGGGATCCGCCGCGACGTGACGGCGCACGGCACGGGCACTCTGCCGTTGCGCCGGCGGACGATCCCGGCCGGCGAGAACTTAATCAACCGTGTGGCCTGGGGTGGGACCTGTCAGGCCACTGATGTGTGGGGGGATTCTTCCGATGCGTGCTGCCTTGCGTGCGCGCCTGAGATACACCTTGATCGGCGTGACGGCCACCTCGCTGGCCGGCCTCAGCCTGACGGCCCTGATCGGCAGTGCGCACGCTGCCGGAGGGCCGCCGACGTTCGTCCAGCAGGCCAACGCGCACCAAGCCGCCGTGTCCTCGCTCGCCGTGACCACGCCGTCCGCGGTGACGGTCGGCAACCGGCTCATCGTCGAGGTCGGCGTGTGGAACTCGCGGTCCGCCACGACGAGCGCGGTGACCGACTCGGCCGGCGACACGTACACCGAGCTGACCCACTTCACCGCCTCGGACCACACCGAACTGAGCGTGTGGAGCGCGCCGATCGCGGCCGGCGGCGGCGCACCCGCGAGAGTCACCGCGACGGTCACCTCGTCCGCGGACATCGCGCTCGCCGCGCTGGAGTACGCGAACATCGCGCCCAATCCGGACGCGTCCGTGGTCGATGTGCAGGCGCACGCCTCGGGCACCACGAGTTCCGCCGCCACGGTCGCGTCCGGCGCCACCGCGCCGGTCGCCGCGAACGGCGAGATCGCGCTCGGCTTCTATGCCGACTCGGGGTTCCGCGCCGCGCTGACGCCCGGCGCCGGATTCACCGCGCGCTCGACCATCTCGGCCGCGACCGACATGGAGTTGCTGGTCGAGGACCAGGCGGCCGGGCAGGCCGCGACCCCCAGCGCGGCCTTCGGCACCGGCGCGGCCACCGTGTGGCTCGCCGCCGCCGTCGTGTTGCGCGGCACGTCCACCGGCTCGGCGCCCGGCGTGCCCGGCACGCCGGCCTCGGTGGTCGCCACCGCCGGGACCTCCTCAGCCACCCTGACCTGGACCGCGCCGCCGGACGGCGGATCGCCGATCACCTCGTACACGGTCACGCCGTACGCGGCCGGCGTGGCTCAGCCCTCGACGACGATCCAGGGCAACCCGCCGCCGGCCTCGGCGCTGGTCGCCGGGTTGACCAACGGAACCAGCTACAGGTTCACCGTCACCGCGACGAACGCGGTCGGCACCTCGCCCGCCTCCGCGCAGTCGAACGCGGTCGTGCCCGGCCCGAACCCCCAGGGCCAGTGGGGTCCGCTGACCACCGCGCCGATGGTGTCCATCCACTCGGTGCTGCTCAACGACGGCAAGCTGCTGCAGTGGGACGGCTGGAAGACGCCCGAGCCGACGTACGTGTACGACCCGAAAGCCGGCACCTACACTGAGATCACCGCGCCCTCCAGCATCTTCTGCGGCGGCAACGCGAAGCTGCCGGACGGCCGGGTCATCGTGGCCGGCGGCTTCGGCGTGGGCGTGAACGGCATGCTCGGCATCGTGGACACCAACATATTCGACCCGGTGACGCAGACCTGGACGAAGATGGCGAACATGCACGACCCGCGCTGGTACCCGGACCTGGTCGAACTGCCGGACGGCCGGTACCTGGCGGTCAGCGGCAACTCGACCGACGCGTCGACGTGGGCTGACAACCCCGAGGTCTACGACCCGTCGACTAACACGTGGACGCTGCTGACCGGCATCAACACGCACCAGGTGCACGAGGAGGAATATCCGTTCTCGTACATCGCGCCGAACGGCAAGGTGTTCACGATCGGGCCGTCCGAGGACGCCTCGTTCTGGATGGACCCGAACGCGCAGACCTGGACGCCGGTCGGCGCCAGCGGCGTGGTGAACGGCTCGTCGGTGATGTACCGGCCCGGAAGGATCCTCTACAGCGGCGGCGCGGCGCTGATCAGCGGCTCGTCCCCGGCGCAGGCCAACGCGTCGGTGATCGACCTGACCGCGGCGACCCCGGCGTGGCGCGCCACGGCGCCGATGAACAACGCGCGGATCTACCACACGCTGACCATGCTGGCCGACGGCCGGGTGCTCGCGGTCGGCGGCGGCAACACCTCGGACCAGATGCAGATCACCACCGGCGTCATGCCGGCCGAGATCTGGGACCCGGCCACCGAGAAGTGGACCACGATCGGCTCGATCGCGGCCGCGCGCAACTACCACTCGACCGCGATCCTGCAGCCGGACGGCACCGTGCTGGTGTCCGGCGGCGGGCATCCGGAGACGCTGAACGACCCGGGCGAGGCGAACGCGCAGGTGTATTCGCCCTCGTACCTGTTCAACGGCGCACGGCCGACCGTCACCTCCGCTCCGGCCACGGCCGTGTACGGCACGACGATGACCGTGAACACGCCGGACGCCGCCGACATCGGCGCGGTGAACCTGGTCTCGTTCGGCGCGGACACGCACCAGTCGGACATGGACCAGCACTTCGTGCCGCTCGCGTTCACCCCCGGCTCCGGCTCGCTGTCGATTCAGGCCCCTGCGAGCGGCGCCTACGCGCCTCCCGGCGACTACATGCTGTTCGTCGTCGACAAGTCCGGCGTTCCGTCGATCGCCGCGACCGTGCACATGACGGCCGCGCCGCCGACCGCGCCGGCCGCGCCGGGCGGCGCCCTCGCGGTGGCCGGGAACGGCTCGGCGCAGGTGTCGTGGACCGCGCCGTCCGACGGCGGCTCGGCGATCACCTCGTACACGGTCACGCCCTACGCCGCCGGAGTGGCTCAGAGCCCGACGACGGTCGGCGGCAGCCCGCCGGCGACCAGCGCGAACGTGACCGGCCTGACGAACGGGACCGGCTACACGTTCACGGTCGCGGCCACGAACGCGGTCGGCACGTCCGCCGCCTCGCCGCCGTCGAACACGGTGACGCCGTCGAACGTGATCACGCCGATGTTCATCCAGAAGGCGTCGACGCACCACGGCGGCGCGGCCGCGCAGTCGGTCGCGCTCGGCTCGCCGGTGACGGTGGGCGACCGGATGATCGTCGAGGTCGGCGTGTGGAATTCGTCCTCTGCGACGGCGAAGGGCGTCACCGACTCCGCGGGCAACACGTACACGGAGCTGACGCACTTCACCGCCGCGGACCACACCGAGCTGAGCGTGTGGAGCGCACCGGTCACCTCGGCCGGCAGCGGCAATCTGACGGTGACCGCGAGCACCCCGTCCGCCGCGGACATCGGCGTCGCCGCGATGGAGTACTCGGGGCTCTCGGCGGTGGCCGGGACCGGTGTGCTCGACGTGCAGGCCACCGCGAGCGGCAAGACCACGACCGCGGCGACGGACAGTTCGGGGCCGACGACGGCCGCGGTCGGCGCGGACAACGAACTCGCCGTCGGCTTCTACGCGGACTCGGGGTTCGGCGACACCTTGACGGCCGGTACGGGCTTCACCCAGCGGGTCAACGTGTCGAGCGCCCCTGACATGGAGCTGCTGACCGAGGACCAGCTCGCCACGCACGGCACCACGCCGAGCGCGACCATCGGCAGCGGTTCGCCGGCGGTGTGGCTGGCCGCGCTGCTGGTGTTCAAGCACGCGTAGCGGGCGAACAAGGTAGCCACGCACGCGGAACAGTACGCGTAGCGACAGGGTCCTGACAGCATGCTCATCCGCCGCTGTCAGGACCCTGTCGCTACGCGTAGCCCGGCCGGGCTACTCGGTTCGCAGGGCCGTCGCGGTCCGGGTCCTGGCCGCCCAGCCGGCCGGCAGCATCGCGCCGACGACCGCGATGGCCAGGCCGCCGAGCCCGAGCAGCACCGCCTCGGACCCGGTGTACACGGCCATGTATTCGTGCGGCAGGTTCGTGCCGGCGGCGTGTCCCATCACCGGGAGCACGTAGTCGTGCAGCGCGATTCCGGCGGGTACGCCGACGATCCCGGCCAGCAGGCCGACCACCGCCACCGAGCTGAGCACCATCGCGATGGTCTGACGCGGCGTCATGCCGACCGCCTTGTACACGCCGAGGTCGTGCACCCGCTCGCGCGTCTCCAACACCACGGTGTTGAGCACGGCCAGGCCCGCGACGATGACCAGCATCGTGGTGAGCAGCGCGATCATGCCGTCGAGCAGGACGAAGATCTTCCCCTTCGATTCCAGCGCGGTGTCCTGGGCGTCCCCGCCGATCGGGTGGATCTTCGCATTCAGGAAGCTGACGTACGTCGCGTGGTTCGTGCCGGGCTTGAGTTTGATGTCATACGTGTCGACGCCCACCGAGCCGTCCACGGCCGAGACCGTGCGGAAGTCGGTCAGCACGTCCATGCCCTGGTCGCCGGTGTCGAAGACTTCGCCGACGATGCGCACCGGGATCTGCCGGCCGGCGTCGCTGATGGTGATCGCCGAGCCGAGGTGCGTGCCGGTCGACTCCAGGAAGCGGGTCGGCACGACCGCCTGGCCCGGACCGGTGAACCAGGAGCCTGAGATGATCGGGTACGTCCCGGCCGGCGCGCCGTCCATCAGCTCCACGTTCGACGCGCCGGTCACGCCCGAGACGACCAGCCGCAGGTGCGCGATGCCGAAGAACGACGCGGTGTCCGGCTGCTCGGCGATCGCGGCCCTCACCGCCGCCGGGTCCGACTGCGGCGGATTCGGCGCGCCGCCGTCCGGTCCGCCCTTGCCCCCGCTCTGCGCGCCGACGTGGACCTCGCCGTTCTGCTGGCCCTGCGCGGTGATCACGTCGACCGACACGTCCGCCGCACCGTCGCGCGAGACTCCGGTCTGCACCCGTTGCAGGGACTGCGCGAGGCCGAACGCGAAGGTCACCGCGCTCGCGCCGAACACGACGGCCGCGGCCATCGCGAGCGTGCGCACCGGCCGGGTGAACGGTCCGGCGAGGCCGAGTCCGAC
>JBOHCW010000288.1:0-3980 GCA_050725375.1 Actinocrinis sp.
CGCCGTACGCTCCACCGACGAATCTGTCGGCAAACCCGTCGGCAAACCGGTTTAGGCAATGCGCACCCGCCGTTGGACGCCTGGCCCCAGGAAATTTTAACCACGTGGTAGAGATTTTTGCTACGCCCTCTGTTGCGGAACAGCGCTGGTAGCGCGCCCTCCCCGGGCCGTGCACGCCTTCGAGCGCGTCGGGGTCAGGCGGCGGGCCGCCACATGCCGACCACGTCCGGGGCGCCCGGCGGCAGCGGCACGGGGTCGGCGAGGGTGAAGCCGAAGTGTTCGTACAGCGGTAGGTTGGCCGGATTGCCGCATTCCAGATAAACCGGCTCACGTTCGCGATCCGCCTGGTCGAGCCGGTTCCGCAACAACTTCGCGCCGATGCCCAGACCCTGATACAGCGGGTCGACGCCGACCGTGAGCAGGAACCAGTGCGGCTCGGGCGGATGGACCCGCGCGCCGGCCTCGGCCAGCCGCTGCCCGCGCAGCACGTGCGTGCCGAGCGCGCGCAGCTGGTACGGCACGCTGCGCAGCCGCCGGCCGATCGGCGGCGGCCAGGTGCCGGGCGGGAACCACAGCGCCCCGCCGGCCAGCCGCGAACCGTCGCAGGCCACGTCGATACCACCGAGGTCGAGCAGCTCGCTGCGGGCCGTGCCGCGAAAAAGCAGGCGCAGCCGCTCGCGGCGGCCGGTCCGGCGCGGCAGCAGCCAGTCGACGACCGGGTCCTGCTCGGAGGCGCGGGCGAGCTGAGCCGCGAGCCGCACGAGGTCACGGCGTACCGCCGGCCGGACGGTGATGTCCGCCGCCGAGGGACCTACGCTGAACGCCCCCATAACGCGATGATAGGCGTGACAGGGTGTTGTGTCATCGGTCCCGGACGGGCGGCGGTGCGAGTGATGCGCGAGAGATGCGCGAGTGGCGCCGAGAAGGCGGAGAGGTGTCGCCGTCACGGTTATGGCATGACGTGAATGCCAGCGCTCGAACCGGCGGGTTTCGAGCCGACTTGGAACATCAACCGTCAGCATCCCCCGAATGAGCGCTCATGTACTCTGAGTCGCCCGAACGCAACTGCGTACGTAACAACGAAATATGGGGGGTACGGTGCCTCGCCGCCGTCCTGCGGCCGTGGCGGTCCTTCTCGCGGCCGCCGCCACTGCCTTCGCCACCTTGCCGGCTGCCGCGTCGGCCACTCCGGCGGCCACCGCGCACGCCGCGCCGACCCCGTCCGTCGCGAAGAACGCCCGCACCGGCGCGGCGTTCAAGACGTACAGCGGACGTTCGGTTTCCAAGGGCGCCGCGCCCCGCGCGCAGTCCTCGCTCGCCGCCGTGAACGCTACGCCGGTGGTCGCGACCCTGACGGCGCAGCAGTGGGACACACGCACGATCCAGGCGACGGCTTCGACCGACAGCTCCCAGCCGATCAGCCTCTACAGGTTCAACTGGGGCGACCAGCAGACCACTGATTCGACCACCCCGACCGTCCGGCACACCTACGCGAAACTCGGCACGTATCCGGTCTCGGTCACGGAGACGGACGATCTCGGCAACTCGGCCACCGCGACGCTGAGCCAGCTGTTCGCCACCGCCGGATCGGACTACACGCCGTACGGCCCGGTGCGGCTGCTCGACACTCGATACGGCACCGGCACCGGCGGCTCGACCGCCACGGTTCCGGCGTTCGGCAGCATCGCCCTGACCGTGGCCGGCAACGGCGGCATCCCGCAGGCCGCCACCGCCGTCGCGCTCAACGTGACGGTGACCGGGCCGAAGGTGGCGGGCTACCTCACCGTGTACCCGGCCGGCAGCGCGCGGCCGACCACCACGGCGGTGAACTTCTCGCCCGGCCAGACTGTGGCGACCATGACGGTCTCCGCAGTCGGCGCGAACGGCAAGGTCGAGTTCTACATCGGCAGCGGCGGCGCGGTCTCGCTCGTCGCGGACGCGAGCGGTTACTTCACGCCGACCGCGGCGGACGGCTATCAGGCGATCTCGCCGGTGCGCGCGCTGGACACGCGCTCCGGGGCGGGCGGATACCCGGCCAAGACCGTGAGCCAGGGCCGGCCGGTGGTGCTCAAGATCGGCGGCCAGCCGGGCGTCCCGAGCGGGGCGAAGGCCGTGGCGGTGAACCTCACCGTCGCCGGCGCGACGCAGAGCGGCTACATCAGCGCCTTCCCACACGGCCAGGCGCGGCCGCTGGTCTCCAACCTCAACTTCGACAAGGGCGCGACGCGGGCCAACGCGGCCGTCGTGCCGGTCGGCGCGGACGGGAACATCGAGATCACGCTGACCTCCAGCGGCGTCGCGCGGGTGATCGTCGACGTGGACGGCGTGTTCCTGCCGACCGGCCAGCACGGCACCTCGTACCTGCCCATCACCCCGTTCCGCTACTTCGACACGCGCAAGGACGAGCCGGGCGGACTGGGCGGGTTCTACTATCAGTGCCTGCCGCTGGCGCAGGACTCGAACCACCAGCCGGACCCGGCGTTCGCGGGCTTCGTGATCAGCGCGACCGTGACGAACCCGCAGACGGGCGGCTATCTGTCGGTCTACCCGGCCCCGACCGCCGGTTGCGGGTACCAGGCAGACCTCCCGACCACCTCGACGCTCAACTTCACCGGCCGCTCGACCGTGCCGAACCTCGCGTTCGCCACGCCGGGCGCATCGGGTGACGTCGACGTCCTCAATGGCAGCACCGGCACGATCCAGTACCTGGTCGACGTGTACGGCTTGTTCCTGAACGACTAGCGTGACAGTCCGAGCTCACGCGACCGGGCCGGTTCCCTTCGGGGTGCCGGCCCGGTTCGTCGACGGGAGCGGGCCGGCTCACGGATCACGGCAACACAGCACAGCACACTGCGAGGCGAGGAGCTGACGATGGCGTCGAACAGCGCACTGTTCGATCTCGGCGGGCGCACGGCGCTGGTCACCGGCGCGGCGCGCGGCCTCGGCCGGGCGATCGCCCTTGAGCTGGCCCGGGCCGGCGCCGACCTGGCGCTGGGACTGCGTGACGCGTCGTCCCCGGACGCCGACACGCTGGCCGGCGAGATCGAGGCACTCGGCCGGCGCGCGCTGCGGCTGCAGATGGACGTGGCCGACCTGGACCAGGTCGCGACCGCGACCGACGAGGCAACCGAGCGTTTCGGGGCGATCGACATCCTGGTCAACAACGCAGGCTTCGGCGTGGTCGACCAGGCCGAGGACGTCACGCTCGCCGACTTCGAGCGGGTCATGGACGTGAACGTGCGCGGCACCTTCTTCACCTGCCAGAGCGTCGGCAGGCTGATGCTCGAACGCGGATACGGCCGGATCGTCAACCTCAGCTCGCAGGCCGGCGTCGTCGCGCTGCCGACCGAATCCGTGTACTGCATGACGAAGGCCGCGATCATCCAGCTGACCAAGTGCCTCGCGGTCGAGTGGGGCGCGCGCGGGGTGACGGTCAACGCGGTGGCCCCGACGTTCATCGAGACGCCGGGCACCGCCGCCGCCCTCGGCGACCCGCACTTCCGCGCGGACGTGGTCGAGCGGATCGCCGGCCTGCACCGGATCGGCCGGCCGCGCGAGGTCGCCTCGGCCGTGCTGTACCTGGTCTCGCCGGCCGCGTCGCTGGTCACCGGGCACACACTGGTGATCGACGGCGGCTGGACCGCCCGCTGACAGTCGTCGGCCGCGGAGCCCCCAGTCGCTCCACGGCCGACGTCGCGCTCTCCGGTCGGTTAGAGCGACCGAGGATTGGAGAATCCGCCGATCACCCGACCACGTCTGTCGTCCACGTGTTCGGATCGGTCTGATAGACGGTCATCGCGTGGAAGTATCCGACGAGGCCGCCGAGCGAATCGATCTTCTGGACGGCATCCGGCCCCAGAGCCGCGATGGAGACGTCGAAGCCGTTCACGTCGTGCACCTTCAGCACTTCGCTGCCGGAGTCGGAGCTGCGCATCGCCTGGTGGCCGTCGATGCTCGTAGGCGAGGTCGCCACGGGCAGC
>JBOHCW010000289.1:0-8274 GCA_050725375.1 Actinocrinis sp.
TAGCTGAGATAGCGCTGCGCGGTCGCGCGGCTGACGCCGACCTGCTCGGCGACCTCGGCCGCCGAGATCGGGACCGGGGCGGCGCGCACCGCGTCGCGGATCACCTCGAGGGTCTGGGCCGAGTGGCCCTTGACCGGGATCGACGGCAGCACGGCCGGACCGCGCAGCAGGCCGAACAGCGCGTCCACGTCGGACTGCTCCGCCTGGTCTTCGAGGGCCGCCATGCGTAGCCGCATGCTGCGATAGGACTGGAGTTTGTCGCGCATCACGGTGAAGCCGAACGGCTTGACCAGATAGTGCACCGCGCCGAGCTGCATCGCCGTGCGCACGATCGCGACGTCGCGCGCGGCCGTGATGACCACGCAGTCGGGGTGCTCGTCGCGCTCCATCAGCTTGCGCACGACGGCGAGGCCGTCGCCGTCCGGCAGATAGACGTCCATCAGCACCAGGTCCGGGCCGAGCGCGTCCACGGCGGACAGCGCCTCGGCGGCGGAGTGCGCCTGGCCGACGCTCTCGAAGCCCTCGGTCCGCGCCACGTACGCGGCGTGGATCGCCGCCACCCGGTAGTCGTCATCGACGATCAGGACCCTGATCGGCTCGGCGGTCGGGCCCGGCTCGCCCGGCGCCGTCACGGCGCGCCCGCCTTCACCAGCGCGTCGTACTCGTCCGGCGCGTCGCGCCTGCTCAGCGCGATGGCCCGGCCGAGCTCCACGCGGCCGGCGCTCTTCGGCAGCGTGACCGTGAACTGCGCGCCGGCGCCCTCGGTCACGGCGATCTGCCCGCCGAGCCGCTGCACGAGGCGGTGCACCAGCGCCAGGCCGAGGCCGCGGCGGCGCTGGCCGTCCTGCGGCTTGGTGGTGTATCCGTCCACGAAGATCGAGTCGGCGGCGCCGGACGGAATGCCCGGACCGTCGTCGGACACGCGGACCGTCACGGCGTCGTCGTCCTCGACGACGCTCACCTCAACCCGGCCCTGCTGCGCACCGGACGCCGCGTCCGCACCGACGCCGTCGGCGTTCGCTCCGCCGCTGCCGCCGTACTCGACCAGTACCTCGAAGGCGTTGTCGATCAGGTTGCCCAGGATCGTGGTCAGCGCCTGTGCCTTCCTCGGCGCCTCGCCGAGCAGCGTGTCAGGGCTCAGCTCCAGCACGATGCCGCGCTCCCCCGCGACCGCCGCCTTGCCCAGGATCAGGCCCACGATCAGCGGGGAGGCGATCCGGGCGCGCACCGACTCGGCGAAGTCGACCTGCTCGCCGCGCAGGTCGGCCAGGTAGTGCAGCGCCTCGTCCGGCTCGCCGAGTTCGAGCAGCCCGGCGACCGTGTGCATCCGGTTGGAGAACTCGTGCTGCTGGGCGCGCAGCGCGTCCGTCAGACCCCTGACGCTGTCCAGCTCCCGCAGCAGGCCGGACAGCTCGGTGCGGTCCCGCAGCGTGACCACCGCGCCGTGCGGGCGGCCGGCCAGCGCGACCGGCATCCGGTTGACGGTGAGCAGGTAGTCGTCGGTGAGCACGACCTGGTCCTGGCCCGCGATCTCGCCGGACAGCACGTCACGCAGCCGTCCCGGCGCGACCAGCTCCTCAAGCCGGCTGCCGATTCCGGCCGTGCCCAGGCTCAGCAGCCGGCGCGCCTCGTCATTGATCATGGTGATCCGCTCGGCGCGGTCGAAGGCGATCACACCCTCGCGGATGCCGTGCAGCGTCGCCTCCCGCTCCTGGAGCAGATTGCTGATCTCGTCGAGTTCGAGGCCGAATGTGCGCCTCTTGAGTCTGCGGGAGAGCATCCACGAGGCGATCGCGCCGGCCGCGAGCGCGATGCCGAACCAGACGGCGTCGATCGGCAGGTCGCGCCACAGCTCGGCGAGCACCGAGCTCTCGTTCAGGCCCGCCGAGACCTCGCCGACCATCACCCCGTCCGGCCCGTACAGCGGCGCCTTGCCGTTGGCCGACCGGCCGGTCAAGCCGTCGTCGATGCTCACGTGCGGATTCCCGTCGAGCGTGGCGATCGACTCGCTCACCTGCTTGCCGATCTGCGACGGGATCGGGTGCGAGTGGCGCACCCGGTTCATGTCGATGACCACGACGTATGACGCGTGCGTCTCGTGCCTGACCCGCTCCGCGATCTGCTGGATGTTGTCGGCGCACGCGCCGCCCTCGGTCTCCAGGCAGGAGCCGATCTCGGGGATGCCCGCGACGGTCTGCGCGATCGACACCGCGCGCTCCTCGTACTGGTGGTCGAGCTGGGCGCGCTGCTGGTAACCGAACAGCGCGAAGCCGACCAGGACCACCGCCACCAGGATGGCGAGTTGGCTGGCCAGGATCTGGGTCGAGAGCCTGCGCATGGAAGGACGCCGCATTCGCCCGATTGTGACTCCGGGTGACCACCGGGGCAAGGGGCGGCGGCCGACCGGACCGACTGTGATGGTCTTGTTACGTGAAGCGCGGCTCGCGGGCTCGGTCCCGCGAGCGGGCGGCGCCGTGAGCAGGCCGGGCCGTTGGCAGAAAGCGCAAAACCCGGATTAACGCGGGTAACGCGGGATGTGCGCGAAACGGCGACGTAACCCGGCCCGGCCCCTAGCGTCAGCCTCCGACCAGCCGGACCGAGCGATCGGACAGAGCACATGGCTTCACACACCCAACCCGCCGGCGCGCCGGTGGCCGACCGCTTCGCGGCGGACGACTCCCGGATCGAGGTGACCGGGCTGACCAAGCGGTTCCTCTCCCCCAAGGGCGACGCGTTCACGGCGCTGCGCGAGGTGACTTTCACCGTCCAGCCGGGCCAGTTCTGCGCCGTGGTCGGGCCGACCGGCTGCGGCAAGTCCACCACGCTGGGCATGGTCGCGGGCCTGGACCGGCCGAGCGAGGGCTCGGTGAAGGTCGGCGGGCGCGAGGTGGACTCGATCACCGAGGGCGTCAGCTTCATGTTCCAGACCGACGCGCTGCTGCCGTGGAAGACCGTGGTCGGCAACGTCGAGATGGGGCCGATCTTCCACGGCCTGGGCCGGCGCCAGGCCCGTGAGCTGGCCCGCGACTGGCTGCGCCGGGTCGGACTCGCCGGGTTCGAGGACCACCACCCGCACCAGCTGTCCGGCGGTATGCGCAAGCGGGTCGCGATGGCCGCGGCGCTGATCAACGAGCCGAAGATCCTGCTGATGGACGAGCCGTTCGGCGCGCTGGACGTGCAGACCAAGGCGATCATGCAGACCGAGCTGCTGGGCCTGTGGGAGCAGCTGCGCCCGTCAGTGCTCTTCATCACGCACGACCTCGACGAGGCGGTCGCGCTGGCCGACAGGGTGGTGGTGATGACCTCGGGCCCCGGTTCGGTCAAGGCGGTCTACGACGTGGACCTGCCGCGGCCGCGCGGCTCAGTGCAGGAGCTGCGGTACCAGCCGCAGTTCCTCGAAATCCAACACCGGATCTGGGATTCGCTGCGCGAGGAAGTGGAGCGCGCCTACGCACGCACGGCGGGAGTCAACGCATGAGCACGATATCCACCGCCCTGGACCACGAGCCCGCCCGGGACGGCGACGGCCGCAGCGCCGCGAACCTCTCGGCCGCCGCGGCCGGACGGCGCGCGCACCGGCGCCGCGTGGCGCTGCTGTGGCTGGCCCGGCTGGCCTTCGGCGCGACCGTGATCGGCGGCTGGCAGCTGTTCACCGCCTGGAAGATCGTCGACCCGTTCTTCTACGGCCAGCCCTCCGGCATCTGGAAGCGCACGATCGACCTGTTCGAGCACGGCACCGAGTTCGGCTCGTTCTGGGTCGACATCGAGACCACGCTGCAGGAGGCGGTGTACGGCTTCGGCATCGGCGCGGCGACCGGCATCGTGCTGGGCGTCACGCTCGGCCAGAACCGGTTCCTGTCCGAGGTGGTGGGGCCGTACATCAAGGTGGTCAACGCGATCCCGCGCATCGTGCTCGGCTCGATCTTCATCGTGGCCTTCGGTATCGGCATCACGCCGAAGGTGCTGCTGTCCGCGGTGCTGGTCTTCTTCGTGGTCTTCTTCAACGCCTTCCAGGGCGTGCGCGAGGTCGACCGCACGATCCTGGCGAACGTCAGGGTCCTGGGTGCCTCGCCGCTGCACGTGGTGCGGCACGTGACACTGCCGTCCGCGCTGACCTGGATCATCGCCAGCCTGCACACCGCCTTCGGCTTCGCCATCGTCGGCGCGCTGGTCGGCGAGGTGCTCGGCGCGCAACACGGCGTCGGCCTGGTGATCCGCACCGCGCAGGGCAGCCTCGACCCGGACGGCGTGTTCGCCGGGATGTTCGTGATCTCGGTGATCACGCTGGTGGCCGAGTTCCTGCTCACGCTGCTGGAGCGGCGGCTGCTGTCCTGGCGCCCGCCGTCCCCGTCCGAGGCCGTCGCCATCTGAGCGGCCGGACGGCCTGGAGGCCCGAACGCTCGGCGGCGCCGCCGCGTCCACCGGATTATCAACAGCCTTTCTCTCATTACTTTCCACTCCGCAAGGCTCAGTCCCTCAACGACGAAAGGATCCACGAGTCATGTTCAAGCGGACCCTCGCGCTCTCCGTGGTCGGCGCTCTCTCCCTCGGTGCGGCCGCCGCGTGCGGCAGCGGCAGCGGCGGATCAGGCGGCCAGGCCGGATCAGGCGGCGGCGCCATGCCGACCGTCCGGCTCATGGTCGGCGGCATCGACAAGCAGATCTACCTGCCGTACGAACTGGCCCAGCAGCTGGGCTACTACCAGAAATACGGCGTCAACGTCCAGCTGAGCACGGAGGTCGACGGCGGCGTCGGCGCGGAGGAGGCGATGGCCTCGGGACAGGTCGACATGGCAGGGGCCTGGTACAACCACACGATCGACTTCCAGGTCAAGGGCAAGGCCGTGATCGACATCGTCCAGCTGTCCGGCGCGCCCGGCGAGCGGGAGATGTGCGGCAAGAACAGCGGCGTCCACTCGGCGGCGGACTTCGCCGGCAAGACCCTGGGCGTGACCGACCTGGGTTCGGGCACCGACTCGCTGACCAAGTTCCTGGCCGCGCAGAAGGGCGTGAAGTCCTCGCAGATCCACCGGCTGGCGGTCGGCGCGGGCGCCACGGCCATCGCCGCGATCCAGGGCAACTCGGCGCAGTGCGTCATGACCACCCAGCCGACGGTCACCGCGATGGAGCAGAAGGGCATCGCGTATTCGGCGATCGACCTGGCCACCACCACCGGCACCACCCAGGCGCTCGGCGGCGCCTGGCCGGCCGCGGGCGTGCTCGCCAAGGCCGACTGGGTCAACGCGAACAAGGCGACCGTGCAGAAGGTCGTGGACGCGCTGGTCGCCACGATGCACTGGATCAACACCCACTCGGCCGCGGACATCGCCGACAAGCTGCCGCAGTCGTACGTGCAGAACAGCCTGGTCAGCAAGGCCGACTACATCTCGGCGCTGAACCAGGACAAGGGCCAGTTCCTGCCCGACGGCATCATGCCGGCCGGGGGCCCGAAGACGGTGCTGGCGATGGAGGAGCTGATCGGCTCGGCCACCTCGTCGGTCGACCTGAGCACGACGTTCACCAACGACTACGCCATCGCCGCCAACAAGGCCGAGGGCACCCAGGTGACCACCACCCCGGCCGGCCCGACCGGCTGAGGATGAGGATGAGGATGAGGATGAGGATGAGGTGAGTCTGAGGTCGAAGTAAGGGGTACGGATGAGGGTCCTGACCAAGCCTTGGTCGAGCCCTGACCAAGCCCTGGCTGGGTTCTGATCGGGTCCTGACCGGGTACCCGCGAACCTGTTCGAACCCCGATCGAGTCCCGCCGCCGCAACACCCGGACGCCCGCGTCAGCTGACCTGCTGTCGCGGGCGTCCGGCGTACCGGCCTGTTGCCCAATCCGTTGAGCAGTACGCCTATCCAGCCACTCTCTCCAGCCCTGCCATCTCACGTCACGCGCTTCACACAGTGCCCTTAGTTCACGAACGCGTTCGATCCGGCTGTTACAGTCTGCACGCCAGCTCAGGGTCCACTCGTGACAAATGGCTGATTTCTGGAGGTCCCCATGACCAGGGTCTTCGTCAGCGGCGGCAGCGGGTTCGTCGGCGGACATCTCATCGAGACACTTCACGCGCGCGGCGACCAGGTCGTCGCGCTCGCCCGCTCGGACGCGTCCGCCCAGCGGGTGAGCGGGTTCGGCGCCGAACCGGCGCGAGTGCGGATCGACGACACCGCGGCGCTCGCGGCGGTGATGTCCGGCTGCGACCTGGTCGTCCATGCCGCGGCCGTCGCGGCGTTCGAGGGCGACAGGGAACTGTTCCACGCCACGAACGTGCTCGGCACCCAGTCCATGCTCGACGCTGCACGTCAGGCGGGCGTCCCGCGCTTCGTCCACGTCAGCTCGGAGCAGGTCCTGGCCGACGGCCGCGCCAAGCACCAGGTCGACGAGTCGCTGCCCTACCCCGGTCGGCCGTTCCACATCTACGCCGAGACGAAGGCCGAGGCGGAACGCAGGGTCCTGTCTGCCGCGGCCGACGGATTCGCCACGGTCGCCGTCCGCCCGCGCTGGGTCTGGGGCACGCGCGACCACGTCCTGCCGCAGCTGACCGCGGCGGCGAACGCCAAGGCGCTGGTCTGGATGTCCGGCAGCCGCGTCTCGACCTCGACCTGTCACGTGACAAACCTCTGTCACGCTCTCCTGCTCGCCGCCGAACGCGGCAGGCCCGGCGAGGCGTACTTCGTCGGCGACGACGGCGACGTGGGCATCCGCGAGTTCGTCACCGCGCTGCTGGAGACGCAGCGGGTCCCGGCGCCGACGATGAGCGTGCCGTTCCCGCTCGCGATGGCCCTGTCGCGGCTGGCGGGACTGCTGTGGAAGGTGCTGCCGGGCAAGCCCCCGCTCAGCCCCGGCGATGTGATCGCGCTCGGCCGGGAGTTCACCGTGAACACCGCGAAGGCCAGAGCTGACCTCGGCTACGAGCCCGTGGTCAGCCGCGCGGAAGGCTTCGCGGAACTCGCACGACTGACAGAGCTCGCCGCGGCGGCGTCAACAGTATCCTGACCCGAGTGAGCGCCTTTGTCACGTTGCTCGCCGTCTGGTGGAAGGCTCGAACACGCGGTGGGCTTACCGGGAGTGTGCAGCGAATGGCGGAGGTCACGCCGGTGGACGACGGTCGGCAGTCGTACGCGGATCGATCGCAGGAGGGCTTCGCGCCGGCCGACTTGCCGCAGTCGCACGCGCCGGCCGATTCGGCTTTCGCGGGCTTGACGCCGTGGCCGGGTCAGTGGGCTGATCAAGTCGCGCAACCGGGCGGGCAACCGGCTGCGGCCAAGCGTCGTCGAGGCCTGTTTCGGTTCCCGGCACCGACACTCGGTCCGGCGGACCCCGGCCGGAGGCGTACGCGCGGGCAGGTGTGGTTCGGCGTCGCCTCGGCGGTCACCCTCGCCGGCCTTGTCGCGCTCGGCGTGACAGTGGGCTCGAAATCCGACACGGACGCGGCCAAGGCGTACGCGACTTCGGGAACTTCAGCCGAGTCGGTCCCCATGTTCAGCCTGCCGTCGGCGCTGATCGCGCTGCCCACGGGTGCGACGGTCGGCGTACCGCCGGCCGGCGGCCGGGACGGCTCCCTCACGCTGGACGAGTTTCTCAAAGTGCTGTATCCGACGGCACCGACCGAGCGAGGCTTGATGCAACGCCGGGGCTTCGTCTCCGGCGCCACACGGTGGTTCCGGACCTCGGACGGCAAGATCGTCGCCGTGTACCTCATCGGGTTCAAAACCGACGCCGGCGCCGAGAGCTACGGGCTCTCCCTGTCCGCCGGGCATCGGGATGATCACCCACAGGACCCGTCGTTCACGGTCTCCGGCCTGCGGGACGGCACGGGCTTCGAGGAATCAGAACTCGACGCCGACGGCTACACGCGCAGCTTCGTCTACGGCTCGCTGGGCAGTGAGACGGTGCTCGTCCACTACTTCGTGCCCGCCACGCTGGACCGCGCGGGACTGTTGTCCATCGTCGACGCGCAGATCGCCAAGCTCCAGAAGGCGCTGACTTTCTAGGACCTGTTCCTGTTAGGGGCAGCCTCGAACTACGGCGAAGTGCTTCCACGCGCCGGTGTGGCGGGGCGGATCGCCGGAGACGACCTCTATGTGAGGGCTCTGAGTGCGCGGTGATAGTGTGCCGCGCCGGCGGTGGGCCGGCGTTCGAGGTGGTGTGGGACGAGGAGTGAGTCGCGTTGTCAGGGCATGCCCTCGCTCAGTTGATCGTGGTCATCGTCGCGGGCATGGCGGTCGGCGCCGTGTTCGGGCTGCTCAAGGCGTTACGCGGGCCGGT
>JBOHCW010000290.1:0-6118 GCA_050725375.1 Actinocrinis sp.
CGCCGCCACCCCACCTGTCCGCCTCAGACGGACAGGTGCCACCTACACCAGATGCGCCCGGTCGGATGAATCGACGGATGAGCCCGGAAACCTGAGCGCCCGCCGTAGGACAGCGACACCACCCTGCATGTCCGTTTCAAACAGACAACACAGCCGGACAGGAGTCAGATACGTTCGGTCGGCGGGATAGGGCTGGGACCTGGCACGCCCATCGCGGGTGACAGCGACACCACCTCACCTGTCCGTTTCAAACGGACACCACGGCCACCTGGAGAGAGTCCGGACGAATCGGATCGCGCCGGCTGTGGTCGTTCACGAGATTCCTCACGGGAATGCTCGTTTTGAACATCGTGCTGATCGCTCGGGAGGACGAGCACTACACCTGCCAGTCGTTGGGCAGGCATCGGTACTTGATACCCACCTCGCCGCCCCTCGCTGCGCTTTTCGAGTCGGTTCGACGTTGCGCCACGGAGAACGCGACCACCGGTCACTGTTACGCAGAAGCCTGACGATGGGGCGACGATCGTCCGACTGTCCGATTGCGTGAGCGCTGACACTTTGGACGGACGGATGCGCCCGAGACCCGCACAGGCTCCAGCCGGTCACACGGTCACACGGTCACACCGACACGCGGCTCGTGTGGCGGCCCAGTCCCGCGCGCGTGGCCAGCACTACGTACTGGTCGCCTGGGCCGATGCGGCGGCCGTGGTCCGGGCGCCAGAGGTAGTCGCCGGCGGTCGGCGACTTGACGGCTACAACGCGGACCTCGCCGTGGATCTCCACCTCGTGCAGCGTGCGGCCGACCAGGTCGGAGTCCGGTTCGGCGACGAATTCGGCGATCAGGACGACGTGACGGTAGACCGACAGGGTGCCCAGGACCTCGCGGCCCATCAGTGCCGCGGCGAAGGCGGGGGCGGCCAGGTAGCTCACCGAGCGCGACGCGGCGTCGGTGAACGTGCGATAGACCTGGTTGGCGAAGTCGTCGTCGAACAGCCGCAGGACGATACGGACGTCCGGTGACAGGGCCCTTGCTTCGAGGGCCGCTTCGAGGTTCGCCGCGTCGTCGCCGGTGAGCCCGAGTACGGCGCGACTGGTGTGGACGCGGGCGCGGCGCAGCTGGTCTTCCAGCGGGGCCTCGCCGGTGAGGACGGGAATCTCCATGCTGCGCGCGGCCGCGATGCCGCGGGCGTTGTCGTCGCGCTCGATGCAGACGACCGGGATCCCGAGATTGTGCAGCAGGGTCGCGACACGCGTGCCGACGTTGCCGAGTCCGAACACGACGACATGGCCGCGTACGCCCGCGCTCGGCTGGCGTGAGCCCGAGCGTCCTCGCGCGATGTTGTCGAGGACGATGGCGGTGACCACCGGGATGAACATGATGCCGCAGAACGTGACCACGACCTGTGCGACGCGTTGCCACACGCCGCCGGTGCCGGAGCCCGAGGCCTGGCCGATCGTGTCGGGCGTCGCGGCGCCGGCCATGTCCAGGAGCGTGTCGTAGACCGCCCAGGCGAAGTGCTTGTTGAGGTACCAGACCGTGGCGAACGCGGCCAGGACCGCGATCAGTGCACTGAAGAACACCCGGCTCAGTTCCGCGGTGCCGAGGTACCTGCGCAGGTCGACGGCGCGCCAGCGCAGCCGGGAGAACCAGTTCGGCGTCTGCGGCGGCTCGTTGTCGAGGAAGCGCAGCACGGCGCGCGAGCCCGGTTCGACGTTGCGCTGGCGGGTCACCGCGTCGATCCACGTGGCGGCGGGCCCGGGGGCCTCGGGCAGCAGCCGCATCGTGGTCAGATCCTGCTTGTCTATGTGGTCCGCGACAGTGCACAGGAAGTCCGTCGCGCCCGGGTCGGCCTCGATCTCCACGCTCACGCTCTGCAGCCCGACCTGTACCGAGTTCGGCCTGCGCAGCGCGGCGTTGACGAACGCGGGCGCGGCGGTGGCCGAGCGGGAGAGCGCGGAGCAGTTCGTCAGCAGCCGCTCCAGGTGCTCGCCGAGCCGCTGGTTGTACATCCGCAGCACGATCCGGATGCCGGTGCTCAACGCCTGCGCGCGCAGCGCGACGTGGATGTTGCTCTGGTCCTCGCCGTCGACCAGCGCGATGCCGCGGGCCGAACCGACGTCGGCGGACGCCAGCGTCTCCTCGGTCACGGTCGGGCTCACGATGACCGCGGCCTCGCCGAGGATCTTGATGATCTGCGGCGCGTGATCCAGGTCCCGGTGCGGCAGGATCGCGACCACCGGCACGTCGTACTGTTCGGTCAGCTCGACCACCAGCCGGTGCGCGAGCGTGTTGCCGCCGCAGACGATGTAGTGGTCCGAATGCGGCTCGGCGGGCATGATCCGCTCGAAGGGCCCCGTGCCCCATCCCGGATGCGACATGATCCCCGATGGTAGAGCCTTCAGATGAATACCGTCCGCAGTGGCGGCCGCGATTTGGAAGCGATGTCACGCGATGGAGGCCGTTGATTCAGCGGACTGTCACGTTCGGGGCCGGGCGCGGCCGGAGCGACGGGGTGGTGGTGGCGGCGGTGGCGGCGAGTGGGTGCGCGCGGGTGAAGGCGTATCCGGTCAGCTCAGGTCAGTTCAACTCCGCGTCGCGGCGGGCGCGCCAGCCGGCCCAGGCCGAGGCGACGATGTCGTCGACGCCGTGCCGTGCCGACCAGCCCAGTTCGGCCCTGATGCGCGCGGCCGACGCGACCGAGCGCGCGGCGTCGCCGGGACGTCTGGCGCCGATCTCGGTGGGCAGGTCGCTGCCGGTGTGCTCCAGGATGCGGTCGACGAGCTGACGGACCGACACGCCGTCGCCGCGGCCGATGTTGAGGGTGAGTGCGGCGTGGTCGTCCGCCTCCAGGCGCCGCGCTGCGGCTACATGCGCGCTGGCGATGTCGCTGACGTGGATGTAGTCGCGCACGGCCGTGCCGTCCGGCGTGTCGTAGTCGGCGCCGAAGATGCGCGGCGGCAGGCCGGCCTCGATCCGCTCGAAGACCATCGGCACCAGGTTGAGCGCGGTCGGGTCGCCGAGGCCGGGCGAACCCGCGCCGGCCACGTTGAAGTAGCGCAGGTTCGCGTACGCGAGCCGGTGCGCGGCGGCCACGTCGCGGATCAGCCACTCGCCGACCAGCTTGGTCTCGCCGTAAGGGGACTGCGGCGCACAGGGGGTGTCCTCGGTGATCTCGGTCAGATCCGGCGAACCGTAGACCGCGGCCGAGGAGGAGAAGACCAGCCGGCGCACGCCGCGGCCGACCATCGCCTCCAGCAGCACGCGCAGCGTCTCAAGGTTCTGCTCGTAGTACCACAGCGGACGGCCGACTGACTCGCCGACCTGCTTCTTCGCCGCGATGTGCACGACACCGGTCACCTCGTGCTCGGCCAGCACCCAGTCCAGCGCGGCGCGGTCGCGCACCGGGGCGACTTCCAGCGCCGCCTCGTCCGGCACCCGGGTCTTGTCGCCGGTCGAGAGGTCGTCGAGCACGACTACGCGCGCGCCGTCCGCGAGCATCGAACGCACCACGTGCGATCCGATGAATCCGGCGCCGCCGGTCACCAGCCAGGTCATGGCGCGAAGCTACCCATACGGCGGTACCGCCGAAGGGCGAATCGAGCGCCCGCGTGCGGTAATCACTCTGCGGGATGACCTGGCGAACCCGGCCGGGTGATGGCGCGTCAGGCGCGCCACGGGATGGTCGTCGAGCATTGCGAGGGGCTACGGTGGCGGCCGGGTACCGAAGCCTGGGCACCACACAGAAGGCTGGGCACGACGAGAAGCATGGAGGGTCCGCCGAGTGCGCATTCCCACGATCGCGGTGCTGACCGGTCCCCAGCCGGTGGACGGGGACGGCATGTTGCGCACCGACCTGGCGGCCATCGGCGCGACCGTGATCGAGGCGGACGGGCCGGCCGCGGCGGCCCGCGCGGTGGCCAGCGCGTCGGCCGAGGGCCGGGTGGCGCTGGTGGACCGGCGGCTGGTCGCGCACCGGCACGCGCTGCGCCTCGCGATCGACGACCCGCGCTGGCAGGCCGCGCACTCGACCGGCGTGCTCACGGTGTCCGGCCCGGCCCGCGAGCAGTTGGCGGCCCGCCTGCGCACGCTGCCCGACCTGACGGGCCACCGCTACCAGGGCGCGGGCCCGGCGGCGCGGCTCACCGCGCCGCGTCCGCTGAACCCGGACGTGCTGGCCGCGCAGCTCGGCGAGCAGCTGCGGATCCACGAGGTGGAGCTGCCGGAAGGCCTGATCGCCACGCTCGTGGACGCGCCGCTGTCGGCACGCAATGACGCGTACGAGCGGGTCGCGCACACCGACGGTGAGGCGATCCGGCTGCGCCGGGCGGTCAATAACGACGACGGCCTGTTCGCAACCGTATTCGTGTCCTCATACTCGCGGTACCTGGCGCGCTGGTGCGCGAAGCGGGGCGTGAGCCCGTACGTCGTCACGCTGTTGTCACTCGTCCTGGCGGTCGTCGGCGCGATCACGGCCACCACCGGCACCCGCGCCGGCTACATCGCCACAGCGGTCGCGGTCTACCTCGCGTTCGTGCTCGACTGTACGGACGGCCAGCTCGCGCGGTACGCGCTGAACTTCTCGCGGGTCGGCTCGTGGCTGGACACGGTGTTGGACCGCGCGAAGGAGTACACCGTCTACGCCGGCCTCGCCCTCGGCTCGGCGCACAACGGCGACGACGTGTGGACGCTCGCCGCGCTGGCCATGGCGTTGCAGACGGTCCGTCACCAGCTCGACTTCGCATACGGCGAAGGCGAGGGGCGCGCGGACGCGGACGCGTCGTCCGTGCGATCCGCGGATGCCGGGGCCGACGGAGCCGCGCAGCCGGCGCCGCAACCGGGCGCGGCGTTCGGCTACTGGGCGCGCAAGGTCGCGCTGCTGCCGCTCGGCGAGCGCTGGGGGCTGATCGCGATTCTCACGGCGGCGACCCGTCCGCGCGACACGTTCGTGGTGCTGCTCATCTGGGGCCTGATCGCGCTGGCGCTCGCGACGACCGAGCGCGTGCAGGCGACGCTGCAAAGGCACCGCATCGAGCCCGGCGCCGAAACCGCGGAGACGGCGGCCGAGACGACGGCGGAGTCGGCGGCGGCGGAACCGAGCCCGGCACCGGCGGGCGCGCGCGACGAGTCGTCAATGGCCAGGCTTTATGCGATGTCGGACATCACGGCCCGGCAGAAGTCCGAGGCCCGCCGGCTCTCGGGCGCCCTGGGCTGGCTCGTCCCGCCGATCTACCACGCGTTCGAATACGCGATCGCCATCGCCTTCGCCGCCCAGTACCACGGCGCGACGGCGATCGCGTTCGTATACCTGGCGGCGGTGATGTACCACCACTACGACGTCGTCTACCGGCTGCGCACCGCGTCGAGCGCGCCCCGCTGGCTGACCCTCGCCGGCGCGCTCGGCTTCGAGGGCCGCGTCGTGATCCTGCTGCTGGCCAGCTTCATCCCGACCACGCCGGCGCACCGGCTGCTGACCTATGCGTTCACGGTACTGGCCGCGTATTTGTGGACGCTGTTCCTGGCCGAGTCGCTGAACTACTGGCTGCGCGGCACGGCGTCGAACGACGAGCAGGCCCGCGCCCGCGGCGTAGACCCGTTCGAGTACTCCCACACCTGACGGCCCCTCAGGCGAGTTCCCTACCGGTTCAGGTACGCCAGGACTGCCAGGACCCTGCGGTTGTCGTCGTCGGACGGCGGCAGGTCCAGCTTGGTGAGGATGTTCGAGGTGTGTTTCGTCACCGCCCGCTCGGTGATCACCAGCCGCTGCGCGATGGCGGCGTTCGAGCGGCCCTCGGACAGCAGGCCCAGGACCTCCAGCTCGCGCGGGGACAGCCGGGCCAGCGGGCCGCGGGTGTTGCCGCGGGCGAGCAGCTTGGCGATCACCTCGGGGTCCATCGCGGTGCCTCCCGCCGCCACCCGGCGCACCGCGTCCACGAACTGGGCCGCGTCGAAGACCCGGTCCTTAAGCAGGTAGCCGACCGCGCCGCCGCCGTCCGCCAGCAGTTCGCGCGCGTAAAGCTGTTCCACGTACTGGCTCAGCACCAGAACCGGCAGGCCCGGCACCTCGCGGCGCGCGGCCAGCACCGCTTGCAGGCCCTCGTCGGTGAACGTCGGCGGCAT
>JBOHCW010000291.1:0-9643 GCA_050725375.1 Actinocrinis sp.
CCCGTGTGTCCAGCCGGGTCTTCGCGGCCGGCCGCGCTCGGCGCGTCCGGGCCGGACGGCCGCGAAGACTCCCGGCGCACGCATCGCGCCGACGCCGAGGGGGTGCGTCCCACCCTCTAAACTGGTCGCACTATGGACTCCACCTCCCCGCTGGTCCTCGTCATCGACTTCGGCGCGCAGTACGCCCAACTCATCGCCCGCCGGGTGCGCGAGGCGCATGTGTACAGCGAGATCGTGCCGCACACCGCGACGGTGGCCGAGCTGCTGGCCAAGCGGCCCGCCGCGATCATCCTGTCCGGCGGCCCGTCCTCGGTGTACGCGGACGGCGCGCCCGCCGTCGCCGCCGAGCTGTTCCGGGCCGGGGTGCCGACGCTCGGGATCTGCTACGGATTCCAGGCGATGGCGCGCGCGCTCGGCGGGATGGTCGAGAAGACCGGCACGAGCGAGTACGGCGGCACCGGGCTGGCCGTGAGCGAACCGGCCTCGACGCTGTTCGCCGGCACCCCGGCCGCCCAGTCGGTCTGGATGTCCCACGGCGACTCGGTGGTCGCCGCGCCGCAGGGCTTCACCGTCAGCGCCGGCACCGACGGCACGCCGGTCGCAGCGTTCGAAGATGACGAGCGGCGCCTGTACGGCGTGCAGCACCACCCCGAGGTGATGCACAGCGCGCACGGCCAGAAGGTGCTGGAGAACTTCCTCTACCACGGCGCCGGCATCACGCCGAGCTGGACGATGGTCAACATCGTCGACGAGGCGGTCGAGTCCGTCCGCGCCCAGGTGGGCGAGCGCCGCGCGATCTGCGGCCTGTCCGGCGGCGTCGACTCCGCGGTCGCCGCGGCCCTGGTCCAGCGGGCGATCGGCAACCGTCTGACCTGTGTCTTCGTCGACCACGGACTGTTGCGCAAGGGCGAGGCCGAGCAGGTCGAGAAGGACTTCGTCGCGGCCACCGGCGTCGAGTTGAAGGTGGTCGACGCCAAGCGCAGGTTCCTCGACGCGCTGGCCGGCGTGACCGACCCCGAGGACAAGCGCAAGATCATCGGCCGCGAGTTCATCCGGGTCTTCGAACAGGCGCAGGCCGAGATCGTGGCGACCGCGAGCGCTGACGCGGACACCTCGGTCAGCGCGTCGCCGGCCGACTGGTGCCTGGTCCAGGGCACGCTCTACCCGGACGTCGTCGAATCCGGCGGCGGCGCGGGCACCGCGAACATCAAGTCGCACCACAACGTGGGCGGCCTTCCGGACGACCTGGAATTCGAACTCGTAGAACCGCTGCGCAAGCTGTTCAAGGACGAGGTGCGCCGGGTCGGCGAAGAACTCGGCCTGCCCGCCGACATCGTCTGGCGCCAGCCCTTCCCCGGTCCGGGCCTGGGCATCCGCATCGTCGGCGAGGTCACCGAAGCGCGTCTCGACCTGCTGCGCGAGGCCGACGCGATCGCCCGCGAAGAGCTCACCAAGGCCGGCCTGGACCGCGAGATCTGGCAGTGCCCGGTGGTCCTGCTGGCCGAGGTCCGCTCCGTCGGCGTCCAAGGCGACGGCCGCACCTACGGCCACCCGATCGTCCTGCGCCCGGTCTCCTCCGAAGACGCGATGACCGCCGACTGGTCCCGCCTGCCCTACGACGTCCTGAGCCGGATCTCCACCCGCATCACCAACGAGGTCCGCGACGTCAACCGAGTAGTCCTCGATGTGACCTCGAAGCCCCCCGGCACCATCGAGTGGGAGTAATCGAGTGGGAGTAGCGGGCGATCGGCAAGGCAGCGCAGTTCAGCGCAGTTCGCGGTCGGCCGCCTCATGCGCCAAGGGCTCGGCGTGCAGGTGTGCCTGCTCCCGGCGTTGTCCGCGCTCCGCGGTGAGCGTTCAGGGCTGATTGTCGTTATCCGGTAACGGATTCGGCCACGGACTGGGCCGGGCCGCGGGGTGCGGGGCGGCCGGTGTACGCTCCGAGCCTGTCCAATCGTGGTCGCAGCCGGTGTGCGTGTGCGGCTTGTGCGGCGCGAGCGGGCGTCGGGTTTGGGATTGAGGGAGGGCGCGGGAGTGGCTCACGGACCGGATTGCCACTGCTCGGTCCGACGGGACTACGACCTCGAACTCGCCCAGTTCGTCGACCGGTGTCGTGAGTTCGCACACGGCGAAGGGGTGCCGACCGCGCTCGCCCATTCGGAGGCCGGGGCTCGGGAATGGATCTCCGACGAGCTGACCCGGCGGGCGGCGAAGCTGGCGGTCACGTCGCGTAAGGAGAACGCCGCGTGGCTTGCGCTCGTGGGCAAGCAGGCGATGCGCGGGGCGTGGTGGCTGCTTGCGGTGGTTCTGGTGATCGACCTGGCCACGTTGCCGCTCTCGTCGGGGTGGACGACGCCGCGTAGTGCCACGCCGCTCGCTTTCCTGGCCTTCGCGGGCCTGTTCACCCTCTTCAGCCTCGTGCACTCGGACATCGGCGGCGTGCTGTGCTTCTTGGTCGGTGTGGACGGGCGGATGTCGCTGTCACGCACGATGGGCGTGCTGTGGGCCTCCTGTCTCGCCACCGCGTATGTGTATTTCGGCGTCGAGGACGTCGCGGCGGGAAACCCGGCTGAGCGGGACGCGATTTCGGCGTCCATATCGCATCCGCATTGGGAGTACTTGGCGCTGCTCGCGGCGCCCGTAGTCGTGGCGGCGGTCGGCGGTGCGGTGGGCGCCGCGCGGATGCGGCGGCGGGCTGCGCCTTATCTGCCGGGCCAGCGGTCGCAGTTGCGTGACCTGCTGGTCGAGGAGAGCGGACTCGGGTCGCTCGCGGCGGCGGTGTGGTTGCCGGCGAATCTGGTCGCGGTGCTGTTCCTGGTCGTCGGTCTGGCGAAGAATCCGTACGAGTTGCCGCGGTTGCCCTCGTCGCTGGTGGCGATCACGCTCGGTGCGGCCGTGTTGTATCTGGCGGTGAAGCTGACCGAGGTACGCAAGCCGGTACTGGTCTCGGTCGTCAGGGTTCGTACCCTGGGGGAGCCGGACGGGCCGATCCGGCAGGGTGACGAGATCGAGATCCGCGGTCTGGGGTTCGTGCCGCCGGCCGCTTCGAGTCCGGACCAGTTGGCCCGGATCGTGGTCAAGCTCGGCCCGATCCACATCCATGTCCCGCTGGTCCCGGACACCGAGGGCGGCTTCGCGAATCCGACCGACACCTCGGTGACCGTGCCGATTCCGTACGAGGCCGAGCCCGGCCCGTGGACCGTGCGCGTGGTGACCGCCTCGGGCATGGAGTCCAGCGACTATCCGCTGGACATCCTCGCCGACGAGGTCTGAGCTTGAGTTTTGAGGCTCACTCGGGTCTGTACGCGCTCCGGTTCGGTCCCGCGGGTCGGGCTCGTCATCCGTGCGGCCCGGCTATCGTCGGGCGCGGTCGCCGCCGCGCCCGAACCGAACCAGGGCGCTGATTACCCCGGACAGGCCGAGGCCGAGCGCCAGCATGGACAGCGTCCAGCCGGCGTTGACGGTCAGGTGGCCGCCGGAGGCCAGCAGGTAGGCGCCGCCGATGAGGAAGAAGACCAGTCCGGCGCCGATGGACAGCGGGTCCGCGTTGGCGAGGATGCCGCGGCGGGCGGCGGGCGGTGGCTGGCGGGGGGTTGGGGCGGGCGAGTAGCCGGGGATCGCGTCGCTGAGATCTCCAGGGCCGGTGAGCGTCGGGTACTCGTCCGGAGCTGAACTGCGGATCTCGGCTTCGAGTTCGCGCTGTGCCTGCTCGTCGGGCTCAGGGCTCGTGCCCTGGTGCGCGTCAGCCTCCGACACGGTCCACCTCCATGCTTCCGGCGCCCGTCTTCAGGTCGAGCGCGATGGTTCCCCGCGATGTGCCGACGGCGGGGGAGCTGAAGTTCTCCGTCAGGTCGAGGCCCGAGTGCACCGACTGGTCCATGAACTGGATCTCGCCGGCGCCGGTGTGCGCGGTGACGGTGATCGCGATGTCGGCGGGCACGGTGACCACGATCCGGCCGACGCCGACGTAAGCGGTCGCGTGTACGGTGCCGCCGCCGGGATCGATGGCGGTCAGGTCGAGCCGGGCGCGCCCGGCGAGCTGGTCGTAGGGCGAGGCGAGCTGGGCCGTGCTGGTCGGGCGCCAGACGGTGTCGCCGGTCTGGCCGCGCAGCGGTACGCCGAACGCGTTGGCCGCGATCAACGGCAGGGCCAGGACCAGGCCGAGCGGGATGAGCGCGCGCGCCCGGCCGAACAGGCCGCCGATGATCAGGCCCGCGCCGACCGCCATGATGGTCAGCGCGAGGCCCGCGGTCGAGCCGACGTGGATGGCGCCGGTCTGGGCGAGCACGCCGAGCACGCCGATCACGAGCAGCGCGGCGGACAGCGCCAGGCCGCTGATTCGCCGCGGCCGTGACGGGCGCTGGTACGGGTCCGGGCCGTACGTGTTCGATGCGCCGGACGGCGCGACTGACGGTCCGGCCGGCGCCTGGGTCGGCGAGGCGTAGGGCGGGGGCATGGGCATCGGGCCGGGGCCCGCGGCGACGCTCGGATCGGCGGCGCCGAAGGATGTGGCGCCAAAGGATACGGAACCGGAACCGGTGGAGCCGTAGTTCCCCGGCAGCGCGCCTTCGAAGCGTGGGTCGGTGAAGCCGGGGCCGGCCGGACCCGCACCGCCGGCGGCGGTCCCCGCGCCGCCGGCGGTGCCCGGAGCGGGCGAGGTGGGCACTGGACGTTGCCACCACGGCCGAGGTCGCTCCGGGGCGTCCGGCGAGGGTCCCCAACCCCCGTCGGCGTTCGCGGACCGGCTCGGCGGCTGCTCGCGTCCCTCGCCGCGCCAGATCATCACCACCACGATGGCCGTCGCCAACACCAGCAGCGGCACCGCGTGGCCGAAGCCGTGCGTCAGTGTGGCCGTCATGGCCAGGAAACCGATCACCACCAGCAGCGAGACCGCCACCGCGGCCAGCGCGCCGCGGCCGTTGACCAGCTTGCGCGCCTCGGACTCGCTCTGCCCGGCGTCCGGCACGAACAGCCAGGCCGCCGCGTACAGCAGCAGGCCGAACCCGCCGAAGAACGTGAGCACGGCGAACATGATCCGGAACACCACCGGGTCGATGTTCAGGTGCCGCCCCAGGCCCCCGCAGACCCCTGCGATCATCCTGGACTGGCGGTCCCGGCGCAGTTCCCGCAACGCCGGACCGATGCCGGAAGGCCCGCCGTACCCGCCTCCCGCGTACCCGCCTCCCGTATAGCCGCCCGCGCCCGGTCGCGTATCCGAATCCGGCCCCTGCTCCGGATTCGGGCTCGGCTCGGCGCCGGCTCCCCGCCCGGTCTGCCCGGGCCCCGCGCTCTCGTCTTCGCTCATGTCCTCCAGAGTGGCGGCTCGGGCGGCCCGCGACATCCGGCGAACCCCGGAGCCGCCCCTGAACTTCGACCCTGAAGCGAAGTCAGGGTTGACCCGGATGTGCCGGGCCGCCGAGTCGTGTGAGCATGGCTGATGTGATGTCACCGTGATGCCGCCGCTGCCCGAGGGCACCAGCCGCCTCTACCGCTCGACGGAGGGCCGGCTGCTCGGCGGTGTCGCGCGCGGGCTGTCGCTGCACCTGGGCGTGGACGTCTGGCTGGTGCGGCTGGCGTTCTTCCTCCTGGCGCTGCTCGACGGCGCGGGCTTCGTCGCCTACGCCGCGTTCTGGATGCTGGTGCCGCTCGGCCGGACGGCGCCGATCGAACGCTCGGCGCCGCGGCCCGGCGTTCGCTGGGCGCTGATCACGGCGCTGGTGGTCGAGCTGTTCCTGGTCGCCGGCCTCGACGGCTCGCACAACCACGGCAAGTGGAACGTCGTCCTGCCGGCGTCGGCGGTCGTGATCGGCCTGGCGGTGCTGTGGCGGCAGGCGGACGACGCGCAGCGCGCCCGCTGGATGGCGCCCTATCGCGGCGGGCGGCCCGCGATCCTGGCGCGGGCGATCCTCGGCGCGCTCGTCGTGCTCGGCGGCATCGTGGTGCTGATCTCCGGCGGGACGGGCTGGAACAAGTCGGGGGCGATCCTGCTCGCGGCGGCCGCGCTGGTCGGCGGCGTCGTGCTCATCGCGATGCCGTTCGCGATGCGCACCTTCCGCGACCTGTCGGCCGAGCGCGCCGCGCGCATCCGGTCGCAGGAGCGCGCCGAGGTCGCGGCACTGATGCACGACTCGGTGCTGCACACCCTGACGCTGATTCAGCGCAGCAGCTCCGACGGCGTGGAGGTCGCGCGCCTCGCCCGCGCGCAGGAACGCGAACTGCGCGGATGGCTGTACGAAGGCGGCCCGCGCCCGGGATCCGCGTCCACGCCCGAGACCTTCGCGGAGGCGATCAAGGCGGCGGTCGCCGAGGTCGAGGACCGGCACAGCGTCCAGATCGAGGTGGTCACGGTCGGCGACGCACCGCTCGACGACCGGCTCAGCGCGTGCGTAGCGGCCACCCGCGAGGCCGGGGTCAACGCGGCGAAGTACGCCAAGGGCGCGCCGATCTCGGTTTATGCGGAGGTTGAGACGCACGGCGACCGGACCGTCGGCGCCGAGGTCTTCGTACGCGATCGCGGTCCGGGTTTCGACCTGGACGCGGTGGCCGAGGACCGGATGGGCATCCGCGAGTCGATCGTCGGCCGGATGAAGCGCTTCGGCGGCACGGCGGACATCCGGACGGGGCCGGGTGAAGGGACCGAGGTGCGCATAGGGTGGCGCCGTGATTGAGGACGAGGGCGGTTCGATGACGGTGAACGCTGTCGAGGGCGAACGGGTTGAGACACAGGGCGCGCAGCCGAAGCCGATTCGGCTGGTTCTGGTGGACGACCACCGGATGTTCCGTACCGGGGTGCGGGCGGAGTTGGACGAGGTGGCCGGGGCGGCCATAGAGGTCGTCGGCGAGGCGGACGACGCGCCGCAGGCCGTGTCCGTCATCCTCGCGACGCGGCCTCAGGTGGTGCTGCTGGACGTGCATCTGCCGGGCGGTGGCGGCATCGAGGTGCTGAAGCGGTGTGTCACGCGCGCGCCCGACACCCGCTTTCTCGCGCTGTCGGTGTCGGATGCGGTCGAGGATGTGATCGCGGTCATCAGGGCTGGAGCACGCGGCTACGTCACCAAGTCGATCACCGGCGTCGACCTGGTCAGCGCGGTACGCCGGGTCGCCGCCGGCGACGGCTTCTTCTCGCCGAAGCTGGCCGGGTTCGTGCTCGACGCGTTCTCCGGCTCGCCCGCCGCGCCGCCGGCGGATGACGAGCTGGACCGGCTCACCGGACGTGAGCGCGAGGTGTTGCGCCTTATCGCGCGCGGCTACGCATATAAGGAGATCGCGCGCGAGCTGGTCATCTCCACCAAGACCGTCGAGAGCCACGTGTCGTCAGTGCTGCGCAAGTTGCAGCTGTCCAACCGGCACGAGCTGTCCCGGTGGGCGAGCGCGCGTCGGCTGGTGTGAATCGGGGGGGTATGAATCGGCTCGCGCGAATCGGGGGTGTGGATCGGAGGGTGTGATCTGGCCACTGCGAACCGGCCGCGGTAAGCGGGAACCGCGCGGCCGGACGGGGCGTTATGTGACAGGCACGGTTGTGGTGAGAGAAGCACACTAACTCCTCGGGTTGCAGTGCTACGGGGCGCTGACCTGCGCGATCTAATCTCACGCGATTTAGTGAGTCTTACTCATATATAATCTCCCGGAGTGTCGAGACGAGGGGGTCACGTGGCGGAGGCGAGTATCGGCTCGGGGGCCGAGACCGGTTCGCCGGCCGGGGACGGCTGGCTGCGCCGGATCTCGGGGTACACCTGGCGCTACAAACGGCTGCTGGTCACCGCCCTGATCGCGTCGCTGGGGATCACCGGCATCGGCGTGGTGGTGCCGCTGATCCAGCGCACCGTGATCGACGACGTCATCCTGCGGCATTCGCAGCCGCTCACGCCGTGGGCGATCGCGCTGATCGGCATCGCCGTGCTGAACCTGGTCGTCTCGCGCACCCGGCGCTACGTCGGCGGCCGGATCGGCATCGAGGTGCAGAACGACCTGCGCACCGACGTGTTCGACGCGCTGACCCAGCTCGACGGGCAGGGCCAGGACAAGCTGGAGACCGGGCAGATCGTCTCGCGCTCCTCCTCCGACATCAACATCGTCGCGCAGCTGCTCGGCATGGCCCCGATGCTGGTCGGCACGGTGCTGCTGTTCGTCAGCTCGCTGGTCGCGATGCTGGTGCTCTCGCCGCTGCTCACGCTGATCGGCCTCGCGGTCGGACCCGGCCTGGCCGTGGTCACCGCGCTGGCGCGTAAGCGGTTGTTCCCGGCTACTTGGGACGCTCAGCAGAAGACGGGTGCGCTGGCCGGTGTGGTCGAGTCGGCCGTCACAGGCGTGCGCGTGGTCAAGGGCTTCGGACAGGAGCGTCAGGAGGTCGCCAAGCTGGAGAAGGCAGCCCGCACGCTGTTCGCGGCGCGGCTGCGTTCCGTGAAGCTGACCGCCAAATACAACCCGACGCTCGGCGCCATCCCGACGCTCGGCCAGCTCGGCGTGCTCGCCTTCGGCGGCTGGCTGGCGTACCGCGGCGAGATCACCCTCGGCACCTTCCTGGCCTTCTCCGCCTACCTCGCCCAGTTCGGCGGGCCGGTGCGCACGCTGGCCACGCTGCTGACCTTCGGGCAGCAGGTGCGCGCGAGCGCGGTGCGCGTCTTCGAGGTCATCGACTCGAAGCCGCTGATCGTCGACAAGCCGCACGCCCCGGCGCTGCCCGGCACCGAGTCCCCCGACGACTCCGGCCTGAGCCTGGACGAGGTGACCTTCGGCTACGTGCCGTCCCGGCCCGTCCTCAAGGGCCTGACCCTGCAGGTGCGGGCCGGCGAGACCATGGCGCTGATCGGCACCGCCGGGTCCGGCAAGTCGACGGTGGCGATGCTGCTGCCGCGCTTCTACGACCCGCAGTCCGGCGTCGTGCGCATCGGCGGGCACGACCTGCGCGAGGTGACCACCGACTCGGTGCGCGCGGCGATCGGCCTGGTGATGGAGGACGCGTTCCTGTTCTCCGAGTCGGTGCGCGCGAACATCGCGTACGGGCGCCCCGACGCGACGGACGAGCAGGTGCGCGCCGCTGCGCGGGCGGCCGAGGCGGACAGGTTCATCGACGAACTGCCGGACGGCTTCGAGTCGGTCGTCGGCGAGCAGGGGCTGACCCTGTCCGGCGGCCAGCGCCAGCGGGTGGCCCTGGCCCGCGCGCTGCTGACCGATCCGCGCATCCTGCTGCTCGACGACGCCACCTCGGCGATCGACGCGGCGACCGAGGCGGAGATCCACGCGACGCTGCGGCGCGTCATGGCCGGGCGTACCACGGTCCTGATCGCGCACCGGCGCTCCACGCTCCAGCTCGCGGACCGCATCGCAGTGCTCGACGGAGGCCGGCTGGTCGATGTCGGCACGGCCGCGGAGTTGGAAGCGCGCTGCCCGCTGTACCGGCTGCTTCTGTCCGGTCCGGGCGACGACGCGGAGGGCGTGGACGCGGGCGACCTCGGCGCGTCCGTCGTCGCGGAGGCCGAGGCGGTGCTGGACACAGCCGCGAACGGCGCCGGAACTCCGAACGGCCACGTCAACGGCACTGTTGTCGTCGGGAGTGCCGCAGCCAACGGCGGCGCGGCCAAAGGCGGCGCGCCGAACGGAACAGTCGACGGCGTGACGCCCGCGCTCTGGGACCGCTCGAAGA
>JBOHCW010000292.1:0-7123 GCA_050725375.1 Actinocrinis sp.
AAGTACACGCCGGCGACTTCAAGGTCGAACTCACCGGCGGATTCACCGACACCCAGCGCATGGTCGACGAATACGTCGTCACCGACCAGTTGCGCGACGCCTTCGCCCAGGCACTCTCGCTCGTCAAGACCGGCGTGTCAAAGAACAACTCGCACGCCGCCTATCTGCACGGTTCCTTCGGCGCTGGAAAGTCGCACTTCCTGACCGTGCTGCACGCGGTCCTGAACAACGATCCGGCCGCGCGAGCCAAGCCCGGCCTACAAGCGGTCATCGCAGACCACGATGCCTGGCTGCGCGGTCGCAGGTTCCTGATGGTCCCGTATCACCTCGTCGGCGCGACCGATATCACCTCCGCGCTGCTCGGCGGCTACGTCAGCACCGTCGCCACGCTCCACCCCGAAGCACCCACCCCAGCCGTCTACCGCGCCGAATCGCTCCTCACCGACGCGCGAACGCAGCGCGACTTCCTCAGCGACGACTCGACGTTCGCCGCGTGGCTCGCTACTGGCAAGCAGACGTCCGCCGGAGGTCCGGCGGCTGCGACCGAAGACCTCGACGATCTCGAACCGCTCGACGGGACCAGCTCCGGCGCCGGCGGGTGGACCACGTCAGTTCTCGACGATGCGTTCGCCGCGCCGCCGCTCGACCCGCGCCGCACCCGGCTGGTTCAGGCCCTGCTCGACGGGCCGCTCAGCTCGTACGCCGCTGGAATGCGCGGCGCCGCCGAAGCCTTCGTGCCACTGGAAACCGGGCTGTCCGCGATCTCGCACCACGCGAAAGGCCTCGGCTACGACGGGATCGTGCTGTTCCTCGACGAACTGATCCTCTGGCTCCAGGCCCACCTGGCCGACAAGGTCTTCGTCAACACGCAGGTCTCCGAACTGGTCAAACTCATCGAATCCGGGGATGCGGACCGGCCCACGCCGATCGTCTCGTTCATCTCCCGGCAGCGCGACCTGTCCATGCTCATCGGCGAGGACATCGTCGGCGCGGACGTGAAGAACCTCGAACAGCAGGTCAACTACCTCGCCGAACGCTTCGACGTGATCAACCTCGAAGACCGCAACCTCCCGGCGATCATCAAGGAACGCGTCCTCAAGCGGCTGCCCGGCGCCGACGCGGCCCTCGACGCCGCGTTCGAAGCCGTCGAATCCGCCAACGCCAGCGACCGCGACACTCTGCTCGACGCGCACGGGGCGACCCGTGCCGACTGGACCGACTTCCGCGACGTCTACCCGCTCAGCCCGGCGCTGCTCAACGTGCTGGTCGCGCTATCTGGCGCGCTGCAACGCGAACGCACCGGTCTGAAGCTCGTCCACGAACTGCTGCGCCGCAACGCCGACACGCCCATCGGCAAGCCCATCCCGCTCGGCGACCTATGGGACGTGCTGACCGCGCGCACCGGCGCGGCATTCACCGACCGCCTCAAGACCGATGCCGAGAACGCGAATCGGCTCTACGGACGCGTCCGCGCCAACCTCATCGAGCGCTACCAGTCCGACACCGACCCCCGGTTCGGACAGGACGACCTGCTCGTCAAGACCCTGCTGCTGTCCGCGCTCGCCCCCGGAGTGTCCGCGCTCAGCCGCCTGACCGGCCCGAAGCTCGCCGCGCTCAACTACGGGGCGCTCCGGGCCCGGGTCGCCCCGGCCGGAGCCACCGCCGTCGAGCGGCTGCGGGAACTGACCGCCGGCTTCGGCGAGATCCGTTCCGACGGCGACCCCGCCAACCCGATCTTCAGCGTCCACGTATCCGATCTCGACGTCGAGCCGCTGCTCGACCGGGTCGACGACAGCGACACCCTCGGCGCCCGCCGCGTGTGGGTCAAGCGCGCCCTGTGGACCGCACTGGGCATCAGCGGCGACGCCACCACCACCGACGAGCGCACCATCGTGTGGCAGGGCACGAGGCGCACGGTCGAATTCGTCTTCGCCAACGTCCGCGACCCGCAGTCCATCGCCACCGGACAGTTCGAGCCCGTCGCCGAAGGCAACATCAAATTCGTCATCGACTACCCCTTCGACGCTTACGACGAGTCACCCAACGACGACGTGCGCCGGGTCGAGCAACTACGCCGCGACGGGTTCAAAGCTGCCGCCCTCGTGTGGCTGCCCGACTTCCTGTCCGTCAGCCGCACCAACCAGCTCGGCCGCCTGCTGCGCATCGACGCGCTGCTCAAGGGCGACCGGCTCACCGAGGTCGCCGCGCACCTGTCCAGCGAGGACCGCACGCGCATCAAGCAGCAACTCACCGCCAACGCCGAAAACCTCACTTCCCAGCTCAGCGCGGTACTGGAACAGGCCTACGGCATCAACCGCGGCGACGAGGCGAACCTCGGAGCCACCCTGACCGACGGCGAACACGTTCTGTCGCTCTGGCCCGACTACCGCCCCGCCCTGCGCTCCTCGCTCGGCTTCAAAGCCGCGATGGAGCACTTGGCCGACGGCCTCTATGCCAAGCGCTACCCCAAGCATCTGAACGTCGACCCCGCAGGCAAGGGCGAACTGGTCACCCTGCGCGACTACAAGACCGTGCACGCTCTGATCGCGCAGGCCATGGAGGACGGCTCCGGGCGTACGGTCGTCGACAGTGCACGCATCGCGCTGGCGAAGAAGATCGTGCACGGGCTCGAACTGGGCGAGGTGCACGACGGGCCGCTGACCGTCTCCACCGAATGGCGCCGGCGCATCGAACAGCAGGCCGCCAGGGCCGGGCACGACCCCGGCGACGACCTGAAGATCGAGGACATTCGGCGCTGGATCGACGAGCTCGGATACACCGGCCTCGACCCGATCGCCCGCAACCTGATCATCGCCGCGTACGCGATCGTCGCCGACAAGACCTGGCTCTACCGGCAAACCCCGGTGGCCGAAGCCCCGCAACTCGAACGCATCGAGCCTGGGTACGCACTGCGTACCCAGGCTCTGCCCGGCGAGCAGGAATTCGCCGCCGCGCTGGGCAAGGCCGCCAGCCTGTTCGGCACCCGGACCGCACCGAGCCGCAACAACCGCAACACCTCGCTTCTGGCCAAGGACGTGCGCGACAAGGCCAAGCGCGCGGAACCGGAAGTCAACGCGCTGCGCGACTCATTGCGCGCGGCCACGCACAGCAAGGCGCTCGGTCTGACCGCCGGCGCGCCGCGCCTTGCGGCCGTCGACGCGGCGGTCGACCTGATCGCCAAGATCATGCGACACGAAGCCGACACCCCGCTCGTGCGGCAAGTCGCCGCCCTCGACTACCCGATCAGCGACCACGTCCTAGCCAAGACGATCACGTCCGCTACCGAGGTGTACACCGCGCTCGACCGCACTCAGTGGCCCATCGTCGAATCCGTACGGGAGATGGCCAAGCGCGACGACGACCTCGGCGAGCAAGCCCGTTCGCTCGCCGGCCGACTCACCGAGACCGCCAACAGCGACGAGTTCACCCGCCCGCTCGCCGGCGCGTTGCGCGAAGTCGCCACCCGCGGCGTCACGCTGCTCTCGGAATCCCAGCGCCGCGCCGCAGTAGCTCTGGCACAGGCCAACGCGACGACCCCGCCGCCACCGATCGCGCCCCCGACGACGCCCGAAACGGATACGCAGCCACGGCCGTCCAGTGCCGATCAGATCAGCATCACCAAGAGCGGTCGCCCGCAGGTCTCCGGCACCGGCCGTGCGCGTCAGGGACTCCGACGTGTCCCCGCGAACCAGCCCAGCGCGCTTGAGACGGCGTTCGACGCACTGCTTGCCGAGGCGCGCGGATTCGCCGGCGAGAACCCCGGCGTCGAGATCGAGTTCAGCTGGCGCGTGGCCGACGACGCCTCCGCGCACGGCGAGACGGGGGCCTGACACCGATGCCGCTCGCCGCAGCCAGCCCCGAAACCGCCGCGCCGCGCGTCACCCAAGGCATCCTCGCCTCGCTCGTGCGGCGCGAACTGGAGCGCAAGTCCCCGCAGGACAACGCGCCGCGACTGCTGCTGGTCCACGCCAGCCACGTGCCCGAGAGCAGCCAAGCCACCCAGTTCTTCGTGACCGCCAACGGCAAGCGCCATCAAGTCACCGTCACCGACTGCGCCACCGTCCTCGCCATCGCCGACGCCTGGCAGCGCTTCCAAGCCGAGGTCGGCCGGGCGACCGACGCGACGGCCCGGGTCCTGGTCGTCACCACGCCCGTCCCCGACGAAGCCATCGGCCTGGGGTTGCGCGCCTACGCCGCGCGCAACCGGACGATCACGGTCGACACCGCCGAACTCGTCAAAGAGCAATTCGCCGTCCGTGACCTCGACTGGCGACTGGCCCAGGAACAGTGGCTGCTCACCGCACTGCTCGCGGCCGAACCCACCGCCGGCTGGGCCGCTGAAGGCTGGAAACCCGCCACGCAGCTGCTCACTCGGGACACCGCGGTCGCCGCGCTCCTGGACACGCGCATCGGCCTCGGCACAGGCGACCATGACGGCGGCGCGCCCGATCCCAGCGCTCTGTTCGAATGGTCTCTGACCCACCACCCCGCCCGGTACGCCGCGCTGTCCGTCGGCGAACGCGACGGCATGGCCGCGTGGCTCGATGACGCCACCGGACCCGTCGCGCCCATCGTGCTGCGCCTGGCCGCGGCGGGCCGAGCCGCCGACGCCGTCCCGCTCGGCCTCCTGTGTACCGTGCTAAGCGATCCGGCCGCGGGAGCCGACGCGATACTCGTCATCGGTGGTCTGTTCGGGCCCGGCGCGCCGAGCGCCGAAGAGCTGCGCACGTACGCCGCGACCGCGGAAGGCGCGGTCCTGCGCTGGACCCAAGCGGCCCAGGGCACCGGGGAGCGCGCCCGGGAAAACCGCGCGCGCGTCTTCGGCGTCGTAAGGCGGGCGGAAGCGATCGCTGCCGGATACCCGCAACTCGGCAAGGCCCTGCGCAACAGCTCCCTACTTCCCGCGGGCTTCACCGCGCGGCTCGCCGCCTTCGCCAACACGCTGCAACACGGCGACCCGCGCGACGACATCGCGGTCACCGCTATACAAGAAGCCTTCAACACCCTCGCGGTCCATCAGCTCGCCGCCCTGCATTCCGACCGGGTCGCGCCCGCCGAGATGGCGCTGCGCCTCGCGAGATGGCTGCACGAACGTGACGGCGCCGAGCGGGCCGCAAACGCGCATGCGGACGAGCCGGTCACCGTGTCCCGAGCTCTGAATCAGCACACGAGCACCCTCGCCTGGGTCGACAGAGCCCTGACGACCCTCTATCACGGCGATCCCTCTGTGGAGCCGGGCCACGGTGACGCGGAACGGATCGCCGCGGGCTACCGGCGTATCCACCACCTCGCGTACGCGCGCCGCAGCGCCGAGGACGTGCGGTTCGCGCTCGCCCTCGAACGCTGGACCAGCGGCGCGACGAGCGCGAACACCGCGGGAACGCTGCTGATCGAAGAGGTCCTGCCGAAGATCGCACTGCCGCTGGCCACGGCCACCGCGCGTTCGCTGCTGATCCTCGTACTCGACGGCATGTCCGGCGCTGTCGCCACCCAACTGGGCGCGGCACTGACCGAACGCAACGTGTGGACCGAGATCACCGCGCTCGCGTCGCAGGCCCCGACGTTGCAACAGAATTCCCAGCAGCCGCCGGCGACCCGGCTCGCCGCCGCGGCCGTCATCCCGTCCATCACCAAGTACAGCCGTGCCTCCCTGCTCACCGGGGCACTCGGCGAAGGCGGCCAGCAGGAGGAGAAAAGCGGCTTCGCAGCGTTCTGGCAACGCCAGGGTCGCGGACCCGCCGTGCTGTTCCACAAGCGGGAGATCGCCGACGACCAGGCCGGCGGGCGGCTGAGCCCGCGCCTCGCCGCGGCCCTGGCACAAGACGGCGTCGTCGGCGTCGTCCTCAACGATGTCGACGACGCGCTCGACAAGGGCGCCCGCGGCGACGCGACGCGCTGGGAACCAGACAACATCAGCCATCTGAACCACCTGCTCGACGCCGCCCGCAGCTACGGCCGCCCGGTGCTGCTCGTCTCGGACCACGGACACGTCCTGGACCGCTCCGTCGTCGACGCGGCGCCCACGAAGACCGGCAGCAGTATCAAGAACGCGCGCTACCGCTCCGCCGACGGCGAAGCGCCCGGCGCCGGGGAGGTCCTTCTCGCCGGACCGCGCGTACTGGACTGTGGCGGCCGCTTGATCGCCGCCAGTGTCGAGGAACTGCGCTACACCGCACGTCGCGCCGGGTACCACGGTGGCGCGTCCCTCGCGGAGATGACCGTGCCTGTCCTGATGTTCCTGCCCGACGGCCAAGCCGTCCCCGACGGATGGGCCGCCCTCACGGCCAGGCAGACCACCCCCGCCTGGTGGCTCACGCCCGGCCACGCAGGGGGTGCGCGTGCTGAGACGTCCGGCGGCACTGCTTAGTCGCACGGTAGCGGCACCGCAGGGACGGCGACGGCGACGGCCCCGCCGCCGGCTGGGCCCGCACGATCGGCCACGCCGCGTCGAAGCGCGCAGAAGCCGCCGCAGAGCGAAGCACTCTTCACCATTGCCGTCGACGCGGACGAGCTGCCGCAGCACGAACCTGTGGCGGCCGTGTCCTCGTTGGGCGCAGCCGTCATCGCGACGGTGACCTACGCCGCCCAGAAGCGCTTCGTGCGCAAGATGAAGGATGACGAGGTCGCCGCCGCCATCGACGCACTGCACGACGCCGACGACACGCTGCCCGCCGCAGCCCTCGCCGATGCCGTCGCCCGCAGCGGTCCGGCGTTCGACGGGTTCGTCGCCAACCTCGAACGCCTGCTCAACGTCGACCAGTACCCCGTCGTCCACCGAACAGACGCCGGGCGCACCATCAGCCTGAACGCACCACTGCTCCGTGAACAGTTCGGATTGGGCTGACCAGCTCCCCTCCGCGCCGTCGGACTGTCCGGCCGCGATACTGATCACAGGCGCAGCGCCCTGCACATCGGCTGGGCGCACCGGCTCCGCGCACCGCGAGCGACACGACAGGAGGCACCGTGGCGGCGGACAACGGCAGTGCAGGCGCACCGGTCAGCCCCGCACGGCGGCGGCAAGTGATCGACGCCCTGCGACGCGGCACCGTCCCCCAGGCCGGACTTGACCTGTTCGCCGTCGGACTCGACCGCTTCACCGCTTCTCTCGACGACGAACTGGACA
>JBOHCW010000293.1:0-3462 GCA_050725375.1 Actinocrinis sp.
GTCGTCGCGTGTCTTTACGTTCTCGCTTGCCGCCTTGGGCATCCCGCTGCTCCTCACGGCTGCGGACCGCACCCGTCAGGGCACGGTCCGGACAGCTCTAGATAGCTTCTCTCATTGTGTTACTGACTGCTCGTGTTACTGACTGCTCGTGCTACTGACTGCTTGTGCTACTCGACTGCGCCGACGACCTGCGGGGCCGGGGCCGGAGCGGCGTCGCGCGCAATCGGCCGCGGCGGTGCCGCGGGACGCCGGACGCCGGGGACGAGCAGGCTGGCCAACGCGCCGAGCAGCGAGAACGCCGCCGCGACCCGGAGCGCGTCGGCGAAGCCGACGGAGAACGCGCCCGCCGACCGGTAACCGCCGGTCGAGCTGAACACCAGGCCCAGTATCGCCACGCCGAGCACCCCGCCGAGCTGTCGCAGTGTGTTGAACACACCGGACGCCTTGCCGATCTGGGCCGGCTGCACCGAGTTGAAGACCGAGATCTGCACGGCGGGCATCGCCATCGACACGCCGCAGCCCGCGACGATCATCGGCGCGATCATCTGCGGGTACGGCAGATCCGGCCGGGCCAGCGCGGCGAGCCAGAACATCCCGCCGGTCTGCATCGCCAGCCCGGTGATCGCCAGCCGGCGCGCACCGATCCGGTTCGCGAACCGCCCGGCCAGCGGCGCGACGATCGTGACGCCGCCGCCCCAGGCGATCAGGTGCACGCCGGCCTTCAACGGCCCGTCGCCCTGTGCGGTCTGCAGGAACTGCGCCACGAAGAACAGGGCGCCGTACAACGCGCTGTACATGAACAGCGCGGCAACGTTGCCGGCCGAGAATCCGCGCGAGCGGAACAGGTTCATCGGCACCATCGGCAGCCGCGCGCGCAGCTCCCAGAACACGAACGCCGCGAGCAGCACGGCGCCGGCCACCAGCCCGGCGAGCACCCCGGGCGAGCCCCAGCCCGAGCCGTTGGCGTTGATCAGGCCCCAGACCAGCCCGAACGCGCCGCCGGTGACCAGCAACAGGCCGCCACCGTCGATCATGCCGCCGGGGCCGCGGCTCTCCGGCACCAGCCGCAGCACCAGCGGTATGCAGATCGCGCCCAGCGGCACGTTCAGCCAGAAGATCCACTGCCAGCCCAGGCTCTGGGTGATCGCCCCGCCGACCAGCGGACCCGCCACCACGGCTATACCCGTGACGCCCGCGAAGATCCCCAGCGCCCGCGCCCGCTGTTGCGGCGGGTAGGCGGCGCCGAGCAGCGCCATCGCCAGCGGCATGACCAGCGCGGCCCCCGCGCCCTGCACCGCGCGCGCGGTGATCAGCCAGCCGATGCCCGGGACCAGCGCGCACCAGGCGGACGCGGCCGTGAACAGGCCGATCCCGCCGACGAACATCCGGCGGCGCCCGAACCGGTCGCCGAGCGCGGCGCCGGTCATCAGCAGCACCGCGAAGCTGAGGCTGTACGCGTTGAACGTCCATTCGAGCTGCCCGATCGTGGCGTTCAGATCGAGCCTGATCCTGCTCAGCGCGGTCGCCACGACGGTGCCGTCCAGAGCCACCATCATCGAGCCGGCCGAGGCGAGGGCCAATGTCCAGCCCGCACCCGCGCCCGCTCCCGTTCTGCCGTTGCCTTGCACGTGTCCTCCCGCTGTGACCGGTGGACAGCGACACCGTACGCGTCGCGGTCCACCTATACAGACCGGTCGGGTCGCCGAAATCATCGGTCGTTAGCAGGATTTCTGTACCCGCAGGTCAGGCCGGCCATATGTCAAACACGCTTGACATTCCCGCGCGGCAGGCGCACGCTAGAGATGTCAAGCAAGCTTTACAGGCAGGCCGAGACAGAACGCGGCGCCGGCAAGGTTCGCAGCGGGTACGGACAAGTGGAGTGCGACGGATGGAGTGGGTGGTGACCGGCAACACGATCAGGGCACTGCGTCAGGACCGGGGCCTGTCCCAGGCGGACCTGGCCGCGCGGCTGGGCGTGTCCCGCCAGACCGTCAACTCGATCGAGACCGGCCGCTACACCCCGTCGCTGCCGCTGTCCGTGGCTCTGGCCCGGTTCTTCGAAACGACCGTCGAGGAGGTCTTCCATGTCGCCGAGCGATAGCAGCGTGAGCAAGCCGAGCCGTGATCGCAATCCCCTGGTGTTCTGGGCCACGCCCGCGACCGCCGCGCTGGGCGGTGTCGCCTACCTGGCGACTCTCGCGGCCGGCGGCCATCCGGCGGCCGGCGTCGCGGCCCTGGTCATCATGCTCGTCGCGGCCGGCGCGCTGGTGCTGGCGGCGCGTTACAGCGAGACGATCCGAGGCCTGATGGACCGCCGCGACGAGCGCATCGCGGGCATCGACCTCAAGGCCACCGCCCTCACCGGCGTCATCCTGATCGTGGCCGTGTTGATCGGCGCGCTGGTCGAGTTCGCCCGCGGACACTCCGGTGCGCCGTACACGTGGCTGGCCGCGATCGCCGGACTGGCGTACATCGTGTCCATCGCCCTCCTACGCGCCCGCCGCTAAGCCGCCGCGGAAAGCACGACCGTCTGTCCGAGATCGTCTGTCTTCGCCGCCTGTGGACGGTCAACGGGTGCGGCTCACGCGGCGGCGGGGCGCTCGCCGGAGCCCCTGGCCAGGAGCCTCGTCGGCATCAGGACTCTGCGGGATTGGCCCCAGCGTCCGGCCAGCCGGTCGAGCAGCAGCTCCGCGCCGAGTTCGCCCATGCGCTCGGGGTCGTGCGCGATCACCGTGATGCCCAGCATGTCGGCCAGATCGAAGTCGTCGAAGCCGATCAGCGCGGGACGGTGGTCCGCCGGCAGGGTTCGCAGCGCCCTGAGCGCACCGATGGTGATCCGGTTGTTCGCGGTGAGCAGTGCGGTCGGCGCCACGGGCAGCTCCAGCAGTGCGCGGACCTCGGACTCTCCCTTGTCCGTGTCGTGGGCGCCGGCGCGCAGGTAGGGGCGCCATTCGTCGTCTTCGAGCCCGGTGTCGGCCGCTGCCTGTTCGAAGGCCGCGACCCGTTCCAGGTGGGTCGGCAGCGTGCCGAGGTCTCCGACAAAGGCGATGCGGCGGTGGCCGTGCTCCGTGAGCTGTTTGACCGCTTCGGTGACGCCGCCGTGGTTGTCCAGGACGACGGTGTCGGCGTCGATGTCCTTCGGCGCGCGGTCGAGGAAGGCCAGCGGGGTACCCAGGTTGCGTTCGGCCTGGAGGTATCCGTGGTCTGATCCGCAGCTGACGATCAGCATCGCGCTGACTCGGCGCTCCAGCAGGTCCGAGACCAGCGCGCGCTCGAGCGCGGGATCCTCGTCGCTGCTCGCGCTGATCAGCCGCAGGCCGCCGTCGCGCAGCCGTCGTTCCGCGCCGCGCGCGATGCGGGCGTAGAAGGGGTTCGCCACGTCGCCGATGATCAGGCCGACCAGGGCCGATCGGGCGCCGGCGCGCAGTTCGCGGGCGATCGTGTTCGGGCGGAAGCCCAGCT
>JBOHCW010000294.1:0-12044 GCA_050725375.1 Actinocrinis sp.
GCGTAGGCCCAGGTCTTCTCGACGTTGGCGAACGTGGTCCACGCCGTCGTCCAGCGCGTCGCGTCGGCCTGGCAGCGCACCGACGCGTAGGTGGCGAACGACTCGTTCAGCCACAGGTCGTTCCACCACTCCATGGTGACCAGGTCGCCGAACCACATGTGCGCCAGCTCGTGCAGGATCGTCTCGGCGCGCCGCTCGTAGGCCGCGTTGGTCACCTTCGAGCGGAAGACGTAGTCCTCGCGGAAGGTCACGCAGCCGGCGTTCTCCATCGCGCCCGCGTTGTATTCGGGCACGAACAGCTGGTCGTATTTCGGGAACGGGTACGGCTGGTCGAACAATCGCTGGAAGTAGTCGAAGCCGCGCTTGGTCACGTCGAGGATCTCGCCGGCGTCCAGGTACTCGGCCAGCGACTTGCGGCAGGCCACGGCCATCGGCACGACCGTGCCGTCCGCGCCCGTGTAGGTGTCGCGCACCACGTGGTAGTCGCCGGCGACCAGGGCCGTGATGTACGTCGAGATGCGCTCGGTCGCCGCGAACCGCCACACCGCGCGGCCGCCGCCGAGCGGCTGCGGCTCGGGCGTCGGGGAGTTCGAGAACAGCTCCCAGCCCTCGGGCGCGGTCACCGTGAACGCGAAGGTCGCCTTCAGGTCCGGCTGCTCGAAGTTGGCGTAAACACGCCGCGCGTCCGGCACCTCGAACTGCGTGTACAGCGAGACGCCGCCGTCGACCGGGTCGACGAAGCGGTGCAGACCCTCGCCGGTGTGGCTGTAGTCGCAGGTCGCCTTGACGGTCAGCTCGTTGTCCGCGGCCAGGCCGTCCAGCGCGATGCGCGAGTCGGCGTGCACGGCGGCCGGGTCGAGGCTGCGGCCGTTGAGGGTGATCTCCCGGACCTCGGAGGCCACCAGGTCGGCGAAGGTGGCCGAGCCGGGCTCCGCGGAGAATCGCACGACGCTGGTGGACGTGAAGCTGTCCGCTCCGGTGGTCAGGTCGAGCTCGACCTCGTAGGACGAGACCGACAGGAGGCGGGCGCGTTCGGCCGCCTCCTCGCGGGTGAGATTGGTACCGGGCACTTTTTCGCACGGCTCCTTACGCATAGGCGACTGCTTGTGTTTCCGATCCTCGCACGGACCGGTCGTGCAGGGCATCGCGGAATCGATGACGGTGGATGCGCTGTTCGCAACGTTGGGGCCAGAAGGCTCGTCGCAATTGAATGAGGGAGACTGTAGTGACCGAACGTGATGGCGCAAGGGCCGTCGCCGATTTCTGGTTCGATCCGTTGTGCCCGTGGGCGTGGATCGCCAGCCGGTGGATGCTGGAAGTGCAGCAGGTCAGGCCGGTGGACGTGCGCTGGCATGTCATGTCCCTGTCCTACCTGAACCAGGGCCGTGATTTGTCCGAGAGCTACCGCAGGGCGATGGACGACGGGTGGGGTCCGGTGCGCGTCTGCATCGCCGCGCAGCAGCGGTTCGGCGACGAGGTGCTGCTGCCGCTGTACACCGCGCTCGGCGAGCGGCGCCACGACCGGAAGCAGGAATTCACCCGCGAGGTCATCCTCGCGGCGCTGGAGGAGGCCGGGCTGCCCGCCTCGCTGGCCGACGCCGCCGACTCCACCGAGTACGACGAGGCGCTCAAGGTCTCGCACCACCAGGGGATGGACCAGGTCGGCTACGAGGTCGGCACGCCGGTCATCGCCGTGAACGGCAGCGCGTTCTTCGGCCCGGTGGTCTCGCCGATCCCGCGCGGCGAGGCCGCGGCCCGGCTGTGGGACGGGGTGCTGCTGGTCTCGGGCACCGACGGTTTCTTCGAGATCAAGCGCACCCGCGCCCGCGAGCCGATCTTCGACTAGATCCTCGACCAGTCCGACGACGCGACCGGCTTCGGCCCGAGCGCGTACACCAGGGCCGCACCGGAATCCTCCCGGTGCGGCCCTGATGCTTTGTCAGTTGCCTAATTCGATGATCTTACTCAGCCGTCTTACTCAGCCGCCCTACTCAGTTGTCCCGTCCGGCGATCCCACGCAGTGCCATGGTCCGGCTTCGGGATCAGCCGACGCTGGTGCGCTCCGGCTCCCGCTCGTGCGCCGGCTCCCGCTCGGCGCGGATCTCGGCCAGCGCCTCGAAGCGCTCGTTCTTCGGCTCGGGCAGCGCCGGGGACGGCTCGATCCGCAGGATCCGCGCCGCCCAGACCGGCATCCACCAGTTCCACCGGCCGAACAGCGAGATCAGCGCCGGCACCAGCAGCGCGCGCACGATGGTCGCGTCGAGCAGGATGCCGGTGCCCAGCGCGGTGGCGAAGATCTTCACGTCGGTGTCCGGCGCGGAGCCGAGCGCCGCCATCGCCAGGAACAGGATCAGCGCGGCCGAGGTGACCAGCCGCCCCGTGCGGCCGATGCCGGTGACCACCGAACGCGTGGTCGAGCCGGTCGCGTCGTACTCCTCGCGCATCCGGGACAGGATGAAGACCTCGTAGTCCATCGACAGCCCGTACAGGAACGCGAAAACCATCAGCGGGATCCAGCCGGTGATCGCGCCGGTCGCCGGGATGCCCCAGATGTGGCTGGAGCCGTAGCCCTTCTGCCAGATCAGCACCAGCGTGCCGTACACCGCCGCCAGCGAGAGCAGGTTGAGGATCACCGCCTTGATCGGCAAAATGATCGAGCGGAACGCGCGGGCCAGCAGCACGAAGGTGAGCAGGCCCAGGATCCCCAGCATCAGCGGGAAGTTGCCGTAGACGGCGTGGATCATGTCCACCTCGACGGCGCCCATGCCGCCGACCATCGCCCCCGGGACCGGGGTCAGCGCGGTGCGCACGGCCCGCGTGGTGTCCTCGCCCGCCGTGCTGCTGCTCTCGTCCTTCGGGATGGCCACCGCGAGCGCCGAATCCGGCCGGGTCCAGGCCGACCCGCCCGGCGCGACCGCGAAGTCGACGCCTGAGACGTTGGCGACCGAGTTCACCGCCGGGGCCGCGGAACCGCCGCCCGGCACCAGGATCTCGATCGGGGTCAGCACGCCGGTCGGGATGTTCGCGTCGCGCAGCATCACCACGCCGTCGTGCGCCACGCCGCTCTGCGAGAGCGCGTCCGAGGACGGGTCGCCGATCTTCAGCCCGGTGGCGTTGAGCGCCAGCGCCCCGAGCACGATCAGCGCGCCGGCCGTCGCGATCCAGCGGCGGCGCACCACGAGCCGGGCCCAGGCGGTCCAGCCGCGCGAGGCCTTGTCCTCGTGCCGGATCTTCGGCCAGTCCAGCCGGTGGCCGATGCCGGACAGGATCGCCGGCACCAGGGTCAGGTTCACGCAGACCGACACCAGCGGGATGATCATGCCGCCGTAGCCGATCGAGCGCAGGAACGGCACCGGCAGGATCACCAGGGCGAGCAGGCCGAGGGCGACCGTCACCCCGGAGAACGCGACGGCGCGCCCCGCGGTGGCCATCGCGCGGCGCACCGCGGTGTCGTTGTCGTGCCCGTGCGCCAGTTCCTCGCGCCAGCGGGTGACCAGCAGCAGCGAGTAGTCGATCGCCACTCCAAGGCCGATCAGGCCGACCAGGAACTGCACGATCATCGAGACCGAGGTGATCTCGGTGACCGCCAGGATGCCCAGGAACGCGGTCAGCACCGACACGGCCGCGACCAGCAGCGGCACCAGGGCCAGCAGCGAGGCGAACACGAACAGCAGCACCGCCAGCGCGCCGACGGCGCCCAGCAGGATCTCGTCCAGGATGTTCAGGCCCTTGCCCGAGCTCGAGCCGTTGGACTGCAGCGGCTGCTCGCCGGTGATCTTCACGACCGAGCCCTGCGGCAGCTGCGCGGTCAGCGTCTGCTGCGCCTGGGCGGTGACCTGGTCCTGGACCTGCCCAGCGTCGAATCCCGAACCGCCGGCGGTGAAGACCAGCGCGAAGGTGGTGCGCCCGTCCGAACCGAGGAACTTCGGGTCGTGGGTGTTCGCGTAGTCCGCGACCCGCACCTGCGGGATCTTCTCCAGGGCGGTGAAGGCCGCGGTCACCCGCGGGTCGGTGGCCGAGGTGCCGGCCGGCACCTGGACGACCGGCACCAGCGCGGTGGCCTGGCCGCCGTTGCCGTACTCGGCCTGGATCGCCTGGTTCGCCACGTAGCCCGGCTGGCCGGGCATCGAGAAGGTCTTGTCCAGGTGGTTCGAAAGTGTGCTCGCCGCGGCGATGCCGGCGATGAACGCCGCCAGCCACAAGCCGTAGATCCACTTGCGGTGGGTTGTCACGAACGTCGAGAGCCGCTCCATCGCGCCCGACCCCCTCCTACTCCCGTTGTCGTGCGCCGACGCGGTCCGCGGCGCATTACCCGAGAGCGAACCAGCCGCGGCTGGCGCGGTGCTGTGCGGTTCCTGTGAGGGGCCTGTGAGAGCGGGAACGGGAGCGTCGAGCGCGTTGTCGCCGAAGGCTGGCGCATGCGGCGTCAAGCCGTTGCCCGGCGTGCGCACCGGAATCGCCGTGTCAGTGCCGTGCGTCGTCTTGGTTTCGTCGAGCGGGAGCCGGATCGTGAACACCGTGCCGCGGCCCGGCAGCGAACGCACCCGCGCGGCGCCGCCGTGCGCCTCGGCGACCGACGCGACGATCGACAGCCCGAGTCCCGAGCCGCCCGCGCCATCGCCGCGCTTTCGTGAAGCGTCCGCCCGATAGAAGCGCTCGAATACCTTCGCCTGCTGCTCGGCGGTCAGTCCGGGACCGGCGTCGGCGACCTCGACGACGGCCGTCTCGCCTATCCTGCGCACGCTTATGGACGTGGGCGTCCCCGGCGGCGTGTGCGCGCGTACGTTGGCCAGAAGATTCGCCAACAGCTGCCTGAGACGGTCCGCGTCGCCGCAGACCTCCACGCGCTGCAAGGCCGGGTCGTCGGACTCCTCACCCTCGACCCGCACCGTCACCTCCACCGGCCACTGCGGGCCGGCCGCCTGTGAGTCACGCGCCGCGTCGCGGGCCAGCGCGCCGAGGTCGACCGGACCGCGGCCCAGCGGCCGGCCCGAGTCGAGCCGGGCGAGCAGCAGCAGTTCGTCGACGAGTACGCCCATGCGCGCCGACTCCGACTCGATCCGGCGCATCGCCAGCGCCAGGTCCTCCGGACGTGAGGCCGCACCGCGCCGGAACAGCTCCGCGTAACCGCGGATCGAGGCCAGCGGCGTACGCAGCTCGTGTGAGGCGTCCGCGATGAAGCGGCGCAATCGGTCCTCGGACGCGCGCTGCTCGCTGAACGCGCGTTCGAGCCGCGCCAGCATCTCGTTCACGGACGCGCCGACGCGGCCGATCTCGGTGGCCGCGTCCGCCGGGTCCACCCGCCGGTCCAGCTCGCCCGCGCCGATCGCCACGACCTGGTCGCCCATCCGCTCGAAAGGCAGCAGGTTGCGCTTGATCCGGTGGTTGGCCAGGAAGCCGACCAGCGCGAAGGCGACCAGCCAGGCGCCGGCCTCGATCTTCGCGATGTCGACCATGGTGCTGGTCACGTCCTGCTCGGACGCGGCCAGCACCAGGTACCCGCGGCCGCCGGGCAGCCGCGAGGCGCGCACCCGCCACGCCGGGCCGGGATGCGTCTGGCCGGTGCCGAAGGCGTCGAAGAGCATCGCGCCGTCGTGCTGCGCGCCCGAGCCGATCGTCCCGACGCCGATCACGGCGGGCAGCTGCGGTTTGGCCATGCCCGCGCTGAACACGATCTTGTTCTCCGGGTCGCGCACCTCGATGAAAACCGGCAGCAGCCCGCTTTGCGCGAGCAACTGCCACTCCGAGCCGTTGCCGCTGTCCTGCGCGAAGGGCGGGATCACGCCGACCGGTTGGATGCCGGCGTAGTGGTTGACCAGGTTGGCCGTGCCGTTGAGCTGGTTGTCTAGCCGCCGCTGCAGCACCGAGTGGACCGCGAAGAAGGTGCCGATGGCCGCGATGGTCAGGCCGAGCGCGAGCCGGGTCAGCAGCGTGAGCAGCAGCCGCTTGCGCAGCGAGCGCACCCGGTGGCGCCGCGGCGGCGGCAGTCGTCGCAGGAGCCTGCGCAGCGCGAACGGCATCGCTACCTCCTACTCCTTCGGCTGCCGCAGCGACTATCCGACGCCGCGCACCGTGTGGATCAGCGCCGGCCGCTCGCGGTCGACCTTCTTGCGCAGGTACGAGATGTACGTCTCGACCACGTTGTCGCCGCCGCCGAAGTCGTACTGCCACACGTGGTCGAGGATCTGCGCCTTCGACATGACCCGGCCCGCGTTGATCAGCAGGTAGCGCAGCAGCTTGAACTCGGTCGGGGTCAGGTCGAGCGGGTCGCCGGCCCGGCGCGCCTCGTGCGCGTCCTCGTCGATGATCAGATCGGCGAATTCGAGCCGGGCCTCCTCAAGGTCGGGGCGGGAGCGGCGCAGCACGGCGCGTACGCGCGCGATCAGCTCGTCCAGCGAGAACGGCTTGGTGACGTAGTCGTCGCCGCCGACCGTCAGGCCATTGATCTTGTCCTCGGTGGCGTCGCGCGCGGTGAGGAAGACCACGGGCATCCGCACGCCCTGCGAGCGCAGCCGGCCGCAGACCTCGAGACCGGTGTAATCGGGCAGCATCACGTCGAGGATGGCCAGGTCGGGGGCGAACTGCACCGCCTTGGCCAGTGCGTCGCGCCCGGTGGCGGCGGTGGCCACCTCGAAGCCCTCGTAGCGCAGCGCGAGGCCGACCAGGTCGGTGATCGCCGCCTCGTCGTCCACGACCAGGATCCGCGCCTCGGGCCGCCCGCCCTGCCGCTCCGTCATGCTGTCAGCCCCCAATATTTCCCGTGACCTGCGGTTCCCCGAGTCGTGGCACGAAAAGTACGCGCTTCCACTGTGCCCTACCTGGGGGATTCCTGTGAGTCGACTGTGTACGCCCGGCGCCGCTTGGCTGTGTTGTCCGGCAGTGGCGCTGTTGTCCGGCCGTGGCGGCCCCGACTGTGTCGGCGCGTGTGTGTCGGCGCGTGTCTTTAGCGAGCGGCACAACGTCCCGTCCGCTGTTTTGTGCCTCGCGGTCGTCCCGTCGAACGGCGGTCGATCTTTAGCGTGGACGGGCACGACCAGGCGCCCACCTACCAGGGGAGACCACATGACGACCGTATCGACCGCCGCGAACCTGCCCGCCGCCCGTCCCGTCCTCGCCGACCTGCTGCCCGGCCGCGGCTCGTCCTGGGCGCGCTCGGCCGTCCTGGTGACCGGCGGCGCCGTGTTCACCGGGCTGGCCGCGCAGGTCTCGATCCCGGTGGCCGGCTCGCCGGTCCCGGTCTCCGGCCAGACCTTCGCCGTGCTGCTGGCCGGCGCCGCGCTGGGGCCGTGGCGGGCGGCGGCCTCGATGCTGCTGTACCTGGCCGCCGGCTTCGCGGGCGTGCCGTGGTTCGCCGGGGGCGCGACCGGTTCGCTCCACGCGCCGACGCTCGGCTACCTCGTCGGCTTCATCCTGGCCGGCGCCGTGGTCGGCCGATGCGCCGAACTGGGCGCGGACCGCTCGCCGTGGCGCACCGTGCTGACCATGGTGCTGGGCAACCTGGTGATCTACACGGTCGGCGTGACCTGGTTGGCGATCTCGCTGCGCGTCCCGGCCGGCACCGCTCTCGCGCTGGGCCTGCGCCCGTTCCTGCTCGGCGACGCGCTGAAGATCGCGCTGGCCGCCGGCCTGCTGCCGGGCGCCTGGAAGCTGCTCGGCCGGCGCTGAACCCGAGCGCGCCGGGCCCCCGGACGCGTGCGTTCGGCGCGTGCGAAACTGGGCCCATGCGCATCTTCCTCGGCTCGGACCACGCCGGCTACGAACTGAAGACCCGCCTGATCGACCGGCTCAAGGAGCTGGGGCACGAGCCGGTCGACTGCGGCCCGCACGCCTTCGCGTCCGGCGACGACTACCCGCCGTACGTTTTGCGCTCCGCGAAGGGCGCGGCCGACGAGCCGGGCACGCTCGGCATCGTGATCGGCGGCTCCGGCAACGGCGAGGTCATCGCCGCGAACAAGGTGGCCGGCGTGCGCGCGGCGCTGGTGTGGAGCGAGGAGACGGCGACGTTGGCCCGGCAGCACAACGACGCCAACGTGATCAGCATCGGCGCGCGCATGCACGAGCCGGACGAGGCCGTGCGCTTCGTCGAACTGTTCGTCTCGACGCCGTTCAGCGGCGACCCGCGGCACGCCCGGCGAATCGGCATGCTCACCGAGTTCGAGAAGAGCGGCGTGCTGCCGGACCTGCCCCGCGCCGACGGCTAGATACGTAGTTCAATTAATTCCCAGCGTGCGCCCGAAGCCCATACAGCTGGCCTGACCAGCTTCTCAATCACTCGATCGGGTGATTGAGAAGCCGGTCGGCTCTCCGCATCAGGGGAACGCTGGTGACGCCGCACGCGCGAAATCGATATCGTCCCTGCATGGTGGCGACGGCGTCGGTTGACCGCGCGGGGGGCGGCCGGTCTGCGGGCCGCAGCCGCCGCGCCGCGCTGGGGTTCTGGCTCCGGCACACCGCCGCCCAGTCCGAGGCGTTCATCCTGCCCGCGCTGATCGCCCTGTCGGTCGCGGTCGGCGTCTCAGCGCACTACCACACCGGCTGGGTCGAGCCGTCGATGGTCGTGGTGCCGCTGCTGCTCGGCGGCTTCATGCTGCGGTTCACCGCGCAGCTGATCCTTCTGGTCGTCTCGGCGTGCGTCGTGGTCGTCGAGGCGTTCACCACGCACCCGCAGCGCCCGACTCCCGGCACCGTCCTGCTGATCGGCGCGACCGCGCTGATCGTCCTGGTCATGTCCCGCGAACGGGTGCGGCTGGGCGTACGCGGCACCCGCGGCGAGTCCATGCTCTTCGACCTGCGCGAACGCCTGCACGCGCAGGGCCGGGTGCCGAGGCTGCCGGAGGACTGGCACCTCGAACTCGCGCTGCGCTCGGCCGGCGGCCAGTCCTTCGCCGGCGACTTCCTGATCGCGGCCAAGGTCGAACCGGAGATCGGCGAGGACGAGAAGGGCCCGGGCCGCCTGCAGTTGGGCCTGGTCGACGTGTCCGGCAAGGGCCTGCAGGCGGGCACCCGGGCCCTGCTGCTGTCCGGCGCCCTCGGCGGCCTGCTCGGCTCGGTCCCCGCGCCCCAGTTCCTCGCGGCCGCGAACCGCTACCTGCTGCGGCAGGGCTGGGAAGAGGGCTTCGCCACCGCCGTCCACGTCGTCATCGACCTGGCCACCGGCGAATACGAGTGCTACAACGCCGGCCACCCGCCCCTGGCCCACCTCGCCGCGGGCTCGGGCCGCTGGTCCCTGCACGAAGACCTGCCCGGCCCGGTCCTCGGCGTCCTCGCCGACGCGGAGTACCAGCCCACGAGGGGGCGGCTGGAGTACGGCGACGGCCTCATGCTCTTCACCGACGGCCTGATCGAGCAGCCCGGCAAGGACCTCTCGGTCGGCCTGGACCGGCTGCTCGGCGCCGCCGGCAGCCTGCAGACGAAGGGCTTCGAGGGCGGCGCGATGCGCGTGGTGGACACCGTCGCCCGCAAGACGAACGACGACCGCGCACTCGTCCTGGTCTGGCGCACCCGCCCGACGACCTGACGCACCGGCTGACGCGCTGAAGGGCTGCCGACGCCCTGGCGCAACACTTGCCGGACGTGGCGTCCTATTCCGCGTCCGCCGCGGCGCTTAAGACACCGCCTTGAGCAGCGTCTTGACCTCGGGTCCGGCGGTCGAAGCGCCGTAGTTGCCGCCGACCGCGAGCGCGCCGACCGCGTAGTCGCCCTTGAACGCGATGGTCCAGCTGTTCGCGGTCTTGCCCTGCACCTCGGCGGTACCGGTCTTGCCGTACGCCCCGGACAGCCCGCTGAACGCGGTGGCCAGCGTGCCGTTGGTGACCACGGCACGCATCAGGGTCTTGAGATTCTTGTCGGTGCCCGAGGGCAGCGCCGTGGCCGTGACCTGCGCCGTGCCGGGCACCAGGATCGGCTGCTTGAACGAGCCGGCGGCCACCGTCGCGGCCACACTGGCCATCATGAGCGGTGAGGCGGTGATCCGGTCCTGGCCGACCAGTTCCTCGGCGAGGCTGTTGGCGGAGGTGTTCGGCACGTTGCCGTACACGGTCGGCAGGCCGAGGCCCACGTCCCACGGCTGGTTGAAGCCGAAGTAGTCGTGCGCGGTGGTCACCAGCTCGCTGCGGCTGACACTGCCGCCGAACCGGCTGAACGCGTTGTTGCAGGACTGCGCGAAGTCCCACAGGAACGACTGGCCGGCGCCGCCCTCCTGCTCGCTGTTGTGCAGCGTGATGCCGTCGGCGTTGAGGACCTTCGGGCAGTCCCAGGTCTGGCCCAGGTTCTTGATGACGCCCTTGTTCAGCACCAGCGCCGTGGTCACCGTCTTGAAGGTCGAGCCGGGGGCGTACTTGCCGACCATCGCGGTGTCCAGGCCGTTGGCCGGGTTGTTCGCCACCGCCAGGATGTCGCCGGTGGACGGCTGGATGACCACCATCGAGCTGTTCGGCGCCCGCTGCACGGCCGTCTGGGCGGCGGCCTGCGCGTGCAGGTCGATCGTCGTCTTGACCGCGCCGGTGGACACCGGATCGGAGATCTTGGCGACCTTCGAGACCTTGGCGCCCTTCGCGTCGGTGATCTGTACTTCCTGGCCGGGCGTGCCGTCGGACGGCGGCGCGGACTTCTTCAGCGCGCTGACGATGCCGCGCAGGCTCGGCGCGTTGGACGAGGTGATCTCGGCGCCGTTGCGGTCGACCACCTTGTTCGCGACGGCCGGGATGGTGCCGAGCGTGAGGTGCTGGCCGGCCTTGAGCGAGGTGAACATCAGGTTCGGCTGCCACTTGACGAACCAGCGCGTGTAGCCGTTGACCTGCTTCGAGTACGTGGCCAGGCCGGAGCTGTAGTTCCACGCGCTGGCCGGCGAGCCGACCTGGGCCGAGACGTTGAACGTCATCCAGCCGGCGGTGGTCGCGCTGCCCGGCTGGATGGTCAGGCCGCTGACCTTGAGCGCGCTCTTGTACTGCGTGAGCTGGTCGAGCGCGGTGGCCGGGTCGTCGGTGATGTTCGACGCGGCCTTGAGGCCGCCGTTCTCCCAGGCGGTCAGGAACGCTGTACCGGTCTGCGTCGCGTCGGTACCCGCGTCGGCGCCGCTGGGGGAGAAGCCGACGGTCGGCACCGGCGCCTTGGCGCTGAGTCCGAGCACTGAGACCTTGCCGCTGAACACCAGCCCGGCGCCCACCACGAGCACCAGCACGATGACGCCGGTGGTCGCGAACAGCGCGCGGCGGGCGCGGCTGGGCCTGCGCTCGGGACCGCGCGACGGGTCGTCGTAGCGGTCGAAGTCGTCATAGTCGTCGTATCCGCGCACGGACATGCCGGCCGGCAGGGCGGCGCTGCCGAGCGGCTGAGCGGGCGCGCGCGGAGGACCGCTCGGCGCGCGGTACGCCTGCTGGAACTGTTGCTGGTAGCTGTGCTGTGTCTGCTCCGCCGGCGAGTACGGCTCCGGATCGGGCTCGGGGTTCCAGTTGCCTTCAACCGCGTCGCCGTCGACCTTGCCGCCATACGTCTTCGACGTCTGCGGTTCGAGGCCGCGCACGGCCGCTCCGGGGGTCGCAGCCTCGATACGGGGCAGCATCTCGGTCGGCGCGGCCGGAGGCGCCGGGGGCACCAGCGGAAGCAATTGGGTGCGGTCGCCCGCTTCGCGCGGACTCTCGGGACCGGCGGCGGTGCGCGGGATGAGCTGCGTACGGGCGTTGTCCTCGGCGACCGCAGGGGTCTCCTCGTCCGTCGCCTCGTCGGTTGCGGACTCGCGCGCAGCCGTGGATGACGGTGTGCCGGCGTTGAAGGAGGCGAGCAGGTCGGCGACGGCTGTCTGGTCGGCGGACGGCGCGGGCTCGTCCGAGGACTTCTCGCCGTCCTTCGGCGCCGGAGTGGCAACGTTGTCGGCGTCGGGCGGGTCGCCCCCGTCCGCGGAATCGGGCTGAGCGCTCCACACGCCCGACCTCGCCGGACCGACGGTCGCGTTCGGCGACTCGGCCTCGGCGGGTGCGGACTTCGCAGGAGCGGACTTCGCAGGAGCAGACTTCGCGGGCGCGGTGCTCGCCGGCTCTGCGGGCGAC
>JBOHCW010000295.1:0-6652 GCA_050725375.1 Actinocrinis sp.
CCGCTGACCACCCGCGAGTAGGCGTCCATCGGGCTCTCATCGGCGCCCCAAGGCGCGACCGGAGTGGCCACGTCAGCCGCCGCTGGGGCCCTCACTGCGCACCTTCTCGACGGCCGAGAGCGCTTCGCGGAGGCTCTTGATCCACTCGTCCTGGTGCCTGCAGACGAGGCGGACGCACCACGCCAGCGCCTCGCTGCGGCTGCGCGCGACGCCGGCGTCCACCAGCGTGTCGAGCAGCTGCCGATCGCTCTGCCGCAGCCGGGTCATCGCGGGTACGGACAGCGTGGTGAACGCCTGCGTCGTCTCGCCGCAGCGCACCCACCAGGACACCTTGCGGCGGAACTCGTGCTCCGCCTCGCGGGCCACCTCCATCCGGGCCGCCCGGGTGCGCTCGCGGAACTCCTTGATCCGTCCGGCGACCGCGGCCGCCTTCTCCGCCTCCGACGCGCCCTGCGCCGTGCGCGGCTCGGGAATGCGCCCGATGACGGTGATCTCCTCCCGGTCGACGACCACCTCGGGCGGTGCGTCGAACAGGTCCTGCGGCAGGCGGCCGGCGAACCAGCCGCGCAACGTCTCCGTGGTCTTCGCGCTTGTAGCCATGACTCGATGATTACACGATTACAACATTTCGAGCTTACAACCGTGTACGCCGTGAGCGATCGCGAACCCTGCGCCTCTCCCGCACTCCCGCACTCCCGCACCTCACTTATGCGTGCGCGATCAGACCACTGTCGGACCCTTGACAGGTGGGCGATGTGCGGCGATATTGGCGTCATTCGAATTAGGAAAGGTTACTAACTAGAAGGCGCGCCGATGCTTCGGCGCCTCAGCACGCCGCGTACCCACCTCCCCTCTCTGCCTTCGGGCATCGATCAAGGAGCCACCGTGGCACCACATCCAGCGCACCGATCCCGTCCGACTCAACCCGTGATCAGGACCCTGTCCCTCGCCGCGACGTTCAGCACCCTGGCACTCGGACTGTCCGTGGTCGCCGCGCCCGCTCCGGCGGCTGCGGCGACGGTCGCACACCCCTTCCCCGCGCACGTCACGTACCAGGTCGGCGTGATGCCGTCCGCGTCGCCGGCCAGCCGGGACGCCGCCGTCGAGAAGCAGTACAACGCGTGGAAGGCCAACTACCTCGTTCACGGCTGTGCGTCGAACGAGTACTACGTGTCGACCAAGGGTGACGGGGACGCGCCTAACAACGGCCCGGTGTCCGAGGGCCAGGGCTACGGGATGAACATCGTGCCCCTGATGGCCGGGTACGACGCGAACGCGCAGACCGAGTTCAACGGCCTGTGGCAACTCGTGAAGGACCACAGGGACCAGTACGGCCTCATGCAGTGGCAGTTGGACGGCCAGACGTGCAAGTACACGGACACGGGTACGCCCGACAGCGCGACTGACGGCGACCTGGACGTCGGGTACGGGCTGATCCTCGCGGACAAGCAGTGGGGCGGCTACACCGCCGACGCGAAGGCGTGGCTGGCCGCGTTCTACGCGCACGATGTCGCGCCGGACGGGCACCTCAAGTGCGAGGACGACGGCCCCAACACGGACACGCGGCCGAGCGACCACATGCTCGACCACCTGCGCGCGTTCGCCGCGTACGACACGGCGCACGACTGGGCGAAGGTCGTCAGCCGCACCGAGGCGCTGGACACCGAGTTCGTGAACGGATATTCGTCCGGCACCGGCCTGCTGTCGGACTTCGTGGTCAACGCGAACACGACCAGCCCGAAGCCGGCGCCCGCGAACTACCAGGAGAGCCAGCCGGACAACATCGTCGGCTACAACTCCATCCGGGTGCCCTGGCACATGGGTACCGATGCGCTGCTCAACGGCTCGTCCACCGCGGCGTTCGCGTACAGCGATGCGCAGAAGTGGTCGGCCTGCGCGAAGACGGTGTCGGGCGGCAACCCGCAGAAGGTGTACCCGCACATCAAGCTCAACTGCACCGCGTACAGCACGTCCGACCAGGCGGAAGAGGCCGGCGACTCGATCGGCCCGGCCGCGATGGCCGCGGGTGACCAGGCGTGGACCGACACGATCTGGAACTACCTGGCCACCAACCCGTTCGGTGACGGCTACTACGGCGAGACCATCAAGACCCTGGTCTACCTCGTGATGGCCGGCGACTACTGGAACCCGAGTGCGACCGGCGCGCCCGTGAGCGACTTCTCGATCGCCGCGTCTCCGGCGTCCGGCTCGGTCACCGCGGGCTCCTCGGCGAGCGTGACCGTGAGCACCGCGGTCACCTCGGGCTCGGCGCAGTCGGTCGCGCTGTCCGCCTCCGGCCTGCCGGCCGGCGCGAGCGCGTCGTTCAGCGCGGCGTCGGTCACGGCCGGCGGCAGTGCGACGCTGACCCTGGCGACCTCGGCCTCGACGCCGACCGGGACGTATCCGATCACGGTGACCGGCGCCGGAGCCTCGGCGACGCACACCGCGACGTACGCGCTGACCGTCACCGCACCGTCCGGCGGCTGCACGGCCGCGCAGCTGCTCGGCGACGCGGGCTTCGAAGGCGGCGGCAACATCGCGCCGTGGACGGAGGGCTCGACTCTCGGCTTCCAGCCGATCACCGGCTCGACCAGCGCCGAGCCCGCGCATTCGGGCAGCTGGGAGGCCTGGTTCAACGGCAACGGCACGAAGGACACGGACAACGTCGCGCAGAGCGTGACCATCCCGTCCGGCTGCGCCGCGACGCTGTCGTTCTGGCTGCACGTCGACACGACGGAGAGCACGAGCACTGCGAAGCCGGACACGTTCACCGTCCAGGTCCTCAGCGGCGGCACGGTGTTGGGCACGGTCGCGACGTACTCGAACCTCAACGCGGCCGGCGGCTACCAGCAGCACACGGCCAGCCTGTCCGCGTACGCGGGACAGGTGGTAACGCTGAAGTTCACCGGCGCGGAGACGGACGCGAACGGCGGCACGACGGCCTTCGTGCTCGACGACACCTCGCTCCAGACCGGCTGAAACCGGTGAGCCGGTGAGCCGGTGAGCCAGTTCAGCTGGTGAGCTGGTGAGCTGATCGACGGCTGATACGACGCGGACAGGGCATTGATGCGTGAGCGTCAGTGCCCTGTCCGTCTGTACCTGCCTCCGCCTGTGCCCGTGTCCTTGATCAGAACAGAGTGCGGCGCATCAGTGCGATGCGGTACGCCGCCACCTTGAAGCCGTCCTGGTTGAGCTGGCCGCCGGTGTACGCGTTCGCCAGCGCCGTGGTCGCCGCCTGGCCCTGGCTCACGTCGCGGGCCGAGCAGAGCATCAGGTCCGTGCCCGCCGCCGCGGCCGATACCGCGCGCTGGCCGGTCGTGCCGTGCGCGCTCAGGGCGCCGGCCTCGATCGCGTCGGTGATCACCACGCCGTTGTAGCCGAGGCGGCCGCGCAGTTCGCCCGTCACGACCGCGGACGACATGCCGGCCGGCCGGTTCGCGTCCAGCGCTGGGTACACCGCCCACGAGCACATCACCAGCTTGGCGCCGGCGGCGATCGCGGCCGGGTACGGAGCCTCGTCCGTGCCGCGCAACTGGGACAGCGACTGGTACAGCGTGACCGGGCCCAAGTCCGTGTTCTGCGACTTCGACGCGGCGCCGAGCCCCGGGAAGTGCTTGACGGTGGCGGCCACGCCGGTGGCCTGCTGCGCCGCGACGAACGCCTTGCCCAGCGCGGACACCGTGGCCGGGTTGTTGCTGAACGAACGCTGATACTGGTCGATGAAGTTGCCGGCCGTGTAGAAGACATCGAGCACCGGCGCCAGGTTGACGTTCATGCCGACGCCCTTGAGGTTCAGCCCGGCGCCGTTGCCGGCCGTCTTCGCCGCGGCCACCGGGTCGGAGGCCTCGCCGACCTGCTTGGCGGACAGCGCCGGCGCGCCGGGCAGCCGACGCACCAGGCCGCCCTCCTGATCGGTCATCAACAGCAGCGGCAGCTTGACCGGGCTGCTCGCCGCGGCCTGGCGCAGCTTGGTGATCACCGCGGCGATCTGGCTCTCGCTGGAGATGTTCTCGCCGAAGAAGATCACGCCCGCGACCTGTCCGGCGCCGATGGCGCTGAGCAGGCTGGCCGGCGGGGTCAGGCCCGGATACGAGTAGATCACCCGCTGGCCGGCCAACTGCACCGGCGTCAGGCCCGGCGGCAGCGGATGCGCGGGCACGATCGAGCCCGGCTGTGGCTCGGGGCCGATCGGCGCGATCAGGTTGCCGATGCCGACCCCGGTCAGCCCGCTCAGGCCGATGCCCGCGGCGCCCATCAGCACCACGCGCCGATGGGGCCGGGCGAGTCCACTGAACGCGCCACCCTCGTCAGGCACCGCACTGCCGTCGTCGGGCATCCTCGCTCCTCCTCCTGGTGGCATGAGCCACCGCCATACCACTACCACGACCACTGCCCGCGCTCATAGAGACTGTCGCAGCCGGAGCGGGGTTGGCGTCAATTCGAACATAAGGGCACCCAGACGGACCATTGAGCGCCGAAGAGCGGTACGCACGTACCCATTCGCTCTGACTCACGCGCTGCGGCCCGCGCGCTCCGACTCACGCGCTGCGGAACAGGCGCTGCGGAACAGGCTCGATGAACAGCGCACAGCGCAGGCCACGGGTCCGCGGCCTGCGCTGCTGCTCTACTGCTCTACATATCTAGAGGACGATCAGCTGTTGCTGAACGCCTGGAACTCCCACAGCGAGTCGCCATACTGGGTGGCGCGCGCCGTGGCGTAAAGGCGCAGGTAACGACCCGAGCCGCTGACGTTCAGCGTCTGGTTTCCGCCGGTACCGGTCGTGGTGGAGTAGATACTCGTCCAGTTCGTGGCGTCGTTCGACGTCTGGATCTGGAACGCGGTGGCGTACGCGGTCTCCCACTGCAGGCCGATCTGGCAGATCGACGTGGTAGCGCCGAGGTCCACCTGGAGCCACTGCGGGTCGGTGAAGGCGGACGACCAGCGGGTGCCGGCGTTGCCGTCGGTCGCGTCGGCGGCCGGGGTGCCCACGTTCTCCTGCGACGAAGCGGTGGCCGGCTTGTTCAGCGCGACGTTCGTCGTGCCGCAGGTGCCGGTGCCGCCGCCGCCACTCGTGCCGTTGACCTGGAACTCCCAGATCGAATAGCCGTACTGCGTGGCGCGCGCGGTGCCGTACATCCGGACGTACCGGCCGCTGGCGCTGAGGTTGATCGTCTGGGTGCCGCCGGGGCCGGCGGTCGTGGAGTACGCGCTGGTCCAGTTCGTCCCGTCATTCGAGGTCTGAATCTGGAACGCGGACGCCGCGGCCGTCTCCCACTGGATGGTCACCTTGCAGATCGCCTGCACCGAGCCCAGGTCGACCTGGAGCCACTGCGGGTCGCTGAACGCGGACGACCAGCGGGTTCCCGCGTTGCCGTCGGTCGCGTCGACGGCCGGGGTGCCCGCGTTCTCGGTGGACGACGCGGTCGTCGGCTTGCCCAGCGCGAGGTTCGCCGTGCCGCAGGTGCCGCCGCCGCCGCTCGGGTTCACGGTCCAGGTGAACGAGGCGGTGCCGGACGCGCCGGTGCCGTCGGTCGCCTTGACCGTCACGTTCGAGGTGCCGGCCGCGGTCGGCGTGCCCGAGATCAGGCCGCTCGACGCGTTGACCGAGAGCCCGGCCGGCAGCCCGGTCGCGCTGTAAGTCAGGGTCTGGCCGCCGGCCGAGTCACTGGCCGAGACCTGGACGCTCGCGGCGGTGCCGACCGTCGAGGTCTGATTGCCCGGACTGCCGACGGTCACCGTGTTGCCGGTACCGCCGCCGCCGGTCGGGAAGGTCCAGATCTGCTGCGCCGAGCCGGTGCACGTCTCGATGTCCAACCGCGAGCCGGTGTTGCCGCCCGGGTCGGTCAGGCAGAGCCCCGAGTTCGGGTTGAGCAGCTCGCCGTTGGCCTGGCGAGTCCAGTTCTGCGCGTTGGTGGCGTTGCAGGCGTACCAGTCGACGTTGGTGCCGCTGGTCGTGCCGGCCGCGACCACGTCGAGGCAGCCGCCCTGGACGCGCACGGTGTTGTCGGAGTACGGCGACCACACCTGTCCGGGGCTGCCGTTGCACGCGGCGACACCCAGCGGGTTGCCCTCGGTGTTCAGCGAGTTCTGGTTGTTGAGACAGAGCCCGTTGATGCCCTTGACGGTGCCGGTCGCGGTCGCGGTGCCGGCCGGCGTCGAGTTGCCGCCCTTCTCGTAGACCGCCACGTACGCCGCGCTCAGCGACGCGCCGGAGGTGGTGGCCGCGGTCGGGGTGGTCTGGCCGGAGACGCCGTCGGGGTAGTTGCCGCCCATCGCCAGGTCCCAGATGATGAAGAACCCGTGGTCGATCGCGGCCTGCCAGGCGGCGGTGCCGACCGAGGCCTCGGTGATGGTGCTCTCGACGACGCCGTCCATCACGTACTGCAGCTGCTCGGCGTTGGTGTTGGTGCGGTCGATGATCACCGAGTAGGTGTGGTAACCGGTCTGGCAGGTCGAGCTGGTGTTGGGACACGCGATCAGCGCGTGGCCGGGGCTGTTGGCCGAGTCGTGCAGGGTCTGCGACGCCTGGTTCAGGCCGTTGACGTCCTCCATCCTGTCGATGTCGCCTGACTGCGGCCAGCCGCCGCCGGCCCGCATCGGCGAGCCCAGCGCCCAGTTGTCCGGACAGTATAACAGAACGTTGGCCGGTTT
>JBOHCW010000296.1:0-5200 GCA_050725375.1 Actinocrinis sp.
CACGGGATGAGCGAGACGTGGATGACGTCCGGCACCTCGCCGGCCACCGCGCGGATCGCCTCGTCGGTGTCGGCGAGGGCGTACTCGTGCGTGGCCAGCTGCTCCAGCGGGAAGCGGCGCGAGGCCAGCTGCGCGAGGGCCAGCTCGCAGGAGCGGTAGCTGTGGCCGCGCGCGCTCTTGATCGTGATCGCCTTCTCGGTCAGCTTCTTGACCGGGAAGTCCGGGAACGCGGCGATCTCGCCCTGGATCAGCAGCGTGCCGGCCCGCCGCTTGAGCGCGTCGATGCCGAGCAGGACGGGTGTGACGCCGGCGCCGGCCGTGCAGTCGAGCACCACGTCCACACCCTTGCCGCCGGTCGCCTCCATGATCGCGGTCAGCGCGTCGGTGGCGGTCACGTCGACGACCACGTCGGCGCCGAGGGTCTTGGCCATCTCCAGCCGAGCCGCGTCGCGCGACGTGCCGGTAACGATGATCAGCGACGCGCCGGCCTGCTTGCAGGCGATCGTCTGGGACAGGCCCTGCTGGCCGGGACCCTGGATCAGCACGGTCGAGTCGTAGCCGACCCCGCCGTCGACCAGCGCCCACTCGATGCCGTTGGACAGCGGGGTGACCAGGCCGCCGAGCTGCGCGCTCACGCCGTCCGGCACCTTGTGAACCACGGCGTTCCAGGGCAGGAACAGGTACTGGGCGAACCCGCCCCACAGGTGGTACGGATTGTCAGAGGTCGTATAGCCGTATCGGCGTGCGTCAGGGTTCGTGCGCCAGTCGGTGGCTTCGCAGTGCCGGTATTCGCCCTGGTGACACCACTCGCAGCGCATGCAACCGACGTAGTGCTCGACGAAGACGCGGTCGCCCTCGCGCAGCCCGCGACGCTCAGTGAAGGTCTTGCCGGCCCGCGCGATCACGCCGACGTTCTCGTGGCCCATGATCACCGGCGCGGCGAACGGCGGCTTGCCGTACATCTTCACGTCGGTGCCGCAGATCCCGGCGACCTCGACCTGCATCAGCGCGCCGTCGTCGGGGATGTCGGGCATCGGGAACTCTCTCAGCTCTGTCTTGCCCGGCCCGGTCCGCACCGCCGCCAGCACGCTCTCCGCCATCGACGCTCCCTGTACTCGTGACTCTTGGTCTGCGGGCATTGTCTGTGCGCATCGTTTGTCCGCACGGTCTGCACACACGGCCTGTACGCATGCCCTGTGCACAGACCTGGACAGTGCCGCGCACTGAACTAATGGTCTTATCATTTGCCACCTGCTCTGCTAGCGTAACAGCGGCGCCTACGGGAGTCCATGCGCCGACAGATCGTGCACCGGAGGCAGAGCGTGCCCTATATGGGCACAGTTATGGAAAGAGTTATGGACACAGTTATGAACACCGTGCCTGAACTCAGTGCCGTCAGCCGCACGCAGGGCAACAACCGCGCGCTCAAGGCCGGCGAGGTCACGCCGCGACGTGCCCGGCTGAGGTTCGAAGAGGTGCCGGTGCTGGTGAAGGCGTTCCGCCGCATGGTGCGCGGCCTGGAGTTCGACGTGTGCGAAATGGCGTTCTCCACCTACTTGTGCGCACGCGAGGCCGGCAAGCAGTTCACCGCGCTGCCGGTGTTCTTGGTGCGCGGTTTCCACCACGGCGCGATCGTGGTCGGCCCGGACGCCGGGATCAGCGCGCCGAAGGACCTCGAAGGCCGCGTCGTCGGCGTGAACCGCGGCTACACCGTGACCACCGGGGTGTGGGCGCGCTCGATCCTGGCGCGCGAGCACGGCGTGGACCTCGACGCCGTCACCTGGCGCCCGTCCGGCGACGAGCACGTTGTCGAGTACCGCGCGCCGGCTAACGTCGTCCCGCTCGACCCCGGCGCCGACCTGCTCAACGCGGTCGCCGCCGGACAGCTCGCGGGCGCGGTGGGCGTCGGGGCCGGGGGGCGTCCCGGCCTCGCCCCGCTGATCCCGGACGCCGAGGAGGCCGGCTACCGCGCGCTGCGTGAGCGCGGCCACTATCCGATCAACCACGTGGTAGTGGTCAGGGACGACCTGCTCGCCGCCGATCCGGACCTGGCAGGAGACCTGTTCGAGGCCTTCCGCGAGTCCAAGGCACGCTACGTCGGCGAGCTGTCGGCAGGCGGCATCGCCGAGCCGACCGACCCGGACCGCATGTACGCCCGCGTCGCCGAGATCACCAAGGCCGACCCGCTGCCGTACGGGATCGAGCCGAACGCCGCAGTCATCGACGAACTCATCGACACCCTGCTGGACCAGCGCATCCTCACGCGGCGGCCGACCGTCGAGTCCCTGTTCGCACCCGGCACGCTCGACCTGAAGGGCTGAGCGGGCCGGGCCGGGCCGCGTCAGCGTCCGCCCCCGCGTCCACGCCTGGGATCGCAGCCCACGGATATCAGAGCACGAAGGGAAGCTCCGCCGCCATGCGCGTCGCCATCGCCGCCGACCACAACGGCTTCGAGATCAAGGCCCGGCTCACCGCCCGGCTGGTCGCCCACGGCCACGAGGTCGTCGACTGCGGCGCGAACTCCGGCGACGGCACCGTCAACTATCCGCCGCTGTGCCAGGACGTCTCCCTGCGCGTCGCGGACGGACGCGTCGACCGCGGGATCATCGTCGGCGGCAGCGGACAGGGCGAGCACATCGCGTGCAACAAGGTCAAGGGCGTGCGCGCGGGCTTGTGTCACGACCGGTTCACGACGGAGATCTCGCGCGGTCACAACGACTCCAACGTGCTGATCCTCGGCAGCAAAGTGATCGGCCCCGACCTGGCCGACGAGCTGACCGACCTGTGGATGGCCATCCCGTTCAAGGGCGGCGTGCACCAGGACCGCCTCGACCAGATAGCAGCTATCGAGCGCGGAGAGATCCCGCACCGCGTGAAGCCCTAGTCAGGTATTCGTTGACCCGCTCGGATCAGCTCGGCAACAGCTCCAGGCTGTCGCAGTGGCGCAGTCTGACCGCGCGGAAATGTCGGTGATCGATGCTGGCGACATCAACACTCGGTGGGAGGTTCCGTGAACAGCAGATCGTCTGCATGCTCGGAAACGTCGCTGCGGCCGCTGGCGAAAGCGCCCAGGAAGTCCGGACCGTCCCATACTGGCGGCTGGTCCTCAGCTCGGTGCGCATGCGCGCGCACGTAATCTAGCAATGGGCCCAGCTCGGCCTCGGGTAGCTGGTCCACCACCTGGTGGAACTCCTCGCGCAGGACCGTCATGCCAACAGGATACCTGTCCGGAGGCGGACCCTGTCGGCTATGCCGGGTTTGCGCTGGGGGTCATGGGTCGATCCGTCCGACCGGAGCCGTTCCGGTATGGATGGCTGTGTTGTCCGGTTGAAACGGACAGAGGTGCTTACGAAATCGTCTACCGGCTCTGCGTGTTGAGGAAATCTAGGATTCGCTGGGGTGCGTTCGCGGAGGTCTGGTCGGCGACGGGGGTGTCCCAGTACTCTGCGTCGGGCAGGCACTCCTGCAGGTAGCGCGCGGCTGACGGCGCGTGGGACGCATCCTGGCCGGGGACGATCAGCGCCGACACGTTTAGGCGCATCAGGTCTTCGGGCTCGACGCCTGGGACGGTGTCGCGGTCGTAAAGTACGCGTGCCGTGCCTGTGACGGCGGCTAGATACGTATTTGCCTCCAGCTTTACGTACTCTTCTGCGAAGCCGTCCTGCGTACGGATCACGGTTACCCACGGGCCCACGCGTGGGTCCTTCGTGAAGGGCAAGTCGTGTGCGTGGGCTAAGTCGACTACCGCTGCCAGGCCGTGGGTGCGGACGAACGCGGCATGGTCGGCGAAGCGCGCGTGCTGCGCCATTCGGTAGCGGGGGCCGCCGGCCGGCGAGAACAGCACCATGCCAAGAGATCGGTCCGGATGTGCGTTGGCGAGCGCTAGGACGGACGAGCAGCCTACGCAGCCGCCCATCAGGAACGCCTCGTCGATGCCCAGGTGGTCGAGCAGGCCGACGCCCTGAGTGACGTAGTCGGCCCAGGCGATGCGCTCGACTCTTCCGCCGGAGAGGCCTGATTCGCGGCGGTCGAAGGTGACGCACGTGTAGCTCTTCGGGAGCGCGTCCATGAAACCCAGGCGCGCGTACACGCTGAAACTCGACCAGTTCTCCAGACGCGCGTCGAAGCCGCCGGGGGAGTACATGAGCAGCGCCGGGCCGGTGGAGCCGGTGACCTCGTAGCGGGTGCGGATGTCGTCGATCGTCGCGTAAGGCATCGTCAGCTGCCTGAGGGAGGGGTGCGTGCGGGAGGCTCGGGTGCCCCCGCTGAGCCGCTGCCTGGGACGTCGCGCGGGCCGTTGCTTGGGATGCCGCCGCGGATCTGGTTGCCGGCCCGTACGTCGGCGGCGTACGCGCTGATCGCGTCGAAGGCGATTTCGGCCACGTGGGCGTACGTGTCGGGACGCTTGTCCAGCGTGTCGGCCGCATAGCCGATGGCGGCGTGGGCCATCCGGATCCGGCCGTCCAGCCAGGGGCCGCCGCCGAAGCCGCCCAATACCGGGATCGAGACGGCCGCCGTTACCGCCGGGCCCGCCGTGGGGCCCGAGTTGGTGAAGTCGATCAGGGCCGCGCCTGCCTCTTCGAGGGTTTTCGCCTCGCTGACCAGGTCGTCGGTCATCTCGTCGGAGACCAGTGCGTCGGGCTTCGCCATCTGGGCGTAGTCGAGGCCGAACTTGAGCGCGCGCTGCGGGGTGACGCCCATCTGCGCCCAGACGGGGATGCCGGCCCTGGTGATCGCCTCGACCGCGTCCGGGTAGTCGGCGGCGCCGTCGAGTTTGACCATGTCGGCGCCGGCCTCCTTGACCAGGCGGATCGCCGCGCGCAGCGCCTCTCGCGTGCCGGCTTGCAGCGGTCCGAAGGGGAAGTCGACGCTGACCAGGGCGCTCGTCACACCCCGGCGTACCGCTCTGGCGACCACGACCATCTCGTCCATGGTGACCTCGAACGGGTTCGGCTGGCCCCACAGATTGACGCCGACGGTGTCGCCGACCGAGACCAGGTCCACGCCGATCCGCTCGACGATGCGGGCCATCTGGTAGTCCCAGGCCACGACGCTGACGATCTTGCGGCCGTCGCGCTTCATGCCGAGAAGGTCGGGGACGGTCGTCTTCTTGCTCACATTGCTTACATTGCCCAGGTTGCTCATGAGGCCACTGCCGACAGAATCGCCTCTACGTCGCGCTGGTCGCTGCTTACGAGCA
>JBOHCW010000297.1:0-4689 GCA_050725375.1 Actinocrinis sp.
GCGGCTGTTCCTCGCGGAGAAGACCGTGAAGAACTACGTCTCCTCGCTGCTGGCCAAGCTCGGGATCGAGCGGCGGGTACAGGCCGCCGTGCTCGTCTCCGAGTTGAAGTCGGGGAACCGCTCACACAGGTGACGGTGCGATCGCCCCGTGGCGCTTGGGTCCAACGGCCCTGGATCGGGCCGCGGGCGCGGTGAAGAGTAAATGTATGGACACGAATGCGAACGGGCTTGAGGTGCTTTCTCGCCCAGAGGCGATCGCCCTGCTGGAAACCCAGGAGGTAGGTCGGCTGGTGTATTCCCGGCGGGCCCTTCCCGCGGTCACGCCGGTCAACTTCACGGTGTGCGCGGGCGGCATCCTGGTCTGGACCGGTTCCGCCTCCTCGCTGGGGCAGGCGGTGCGCGGGGCGGTCGTCGCGTTCGAGGCCGACGAGCTCGACCGGGCGACCCGCTCGGGCTGGTCGGTGACGGTGACCGGCACCGCGCGGCTGGTGACCGACGAGAGGGAACTGGGGCGGGCGAGGGTCGACGGCCCGGTCCCGTGGGCTCCTGGAATCAAGGAGCACCTGATCCGCATCCCGCTGACCATGGTGACCGGCCGGTGGCTGGGATCGCGGCGCAACGGTGCCCTCCTGCCGATCCCGGGATGACCCGTCACGCGACGCCGGAGGCAGCGCGTGAGACCACCGGCGGGCGAACCAGGGACCGAGGCCCCTGACCCGCTCGGCGGGCCGGCGGCACGATCAGGGTATGGACGGCCGCGGTCTCGAAATCCTCGGATCCGAGGCACCGGGACCGCTCGTCCACGGATGAGCGGCGAAACAGGCCCGTGAGAGAGGAATGAATCCATGACGACGACAGCGACGCCGGTTCGGGAGGTCATGACCGCGGACGTGGTCACCGTCCGCTCCTTCGCCACGTTCCGCCAGATCGCGACCATGATGCTCGGCCGCGGCATCGGGGCGGTGCCCGTCGTCGACTCGATGGGCCAAGCGATCGGCGTCGTCTCGCGCACCGACCTGATCGCCAAACAGGCGATGGGTGCACCCGGCCAGTCGGAGGCCTGGGAACGGCTCTCGCGACGTGGACGCCAGATCCACGACCGCGGCGGCGCGACCACGGCCGCCCGGCTGATGGCCACCGACCTGGTGACCGTCAGGGCCGACACCGACGTCGCCGAGGCGGCCTATCTGATGGAGCGCCACGCGATCACCCACCTGCCCGTCATCGACACGCGCAACACGGTGGTCGGGATCGTCTCGCGCAGCGACCTGCTGCGTGCGTACCTGCGCGACGACAGCCAGATCCGTGCGGACGTGACCCGGATGATCGAGGACTCCGAGTCGAAGGCGCCTGTCGGCGCGGTCGAGGTGGAGGTCGTCGACGGGATCGTGACCCTGTCCGGCACCCTGGATCATTCGCCGGCCGCCGTGCGCCTGATCCGGGGCGTCCAGGGCGTGCGCGGAGTCGTCGACGTCGTCGACAAGCTGAACTGGCTCAAGAACTGCGCTCTTCCGGCCGACGCGTTCGACCCCGGACCGCTGTTCTGAGAGGTCGTCGCGGCCGGGTCCGCCCCGCGCTTGGTCCCGGGTGCACGGGGACCTATGGCACTTAGCCGAGTCGGGCCGCCGCGGGATGCTCCTTCCGGGGCCGTCGTGCGGGTGTTCGACGGTCGATGTTCGAGCAGGCGGGAAGGTGGCCGATCATCCCATGGATGCCGATGTCGCTGGTGGCTCCTATGCGCTGCTGACCGACGGCCGGTGCGTACAGATTCGATCAGCCGTGCCGCAGGACTGGCAGGCGGTGCACGACTTCGCCGCGGGATTGGGGCGCGAGAGCGTGTATCGCAGGTTCTTCGGCGTGCCAAAGGATCCGGGCAGGCTGGTGGCCGACACGGTCTGTTCGCCGGTCTCGGGCGCGGGTCCGGTGGCGCGCGGGGCGTTGTTGGCGGTGCTCGACGGCACGGTGGTCGGCGTGGCGGAGTGGATCCGGACGCTCGATCCTCAAGAGGCTGAGATCGCGTTCGCGGTTGCCGACCGGCTGCACGGGCACGGGGTGGCCACGCTGCTGGCCGAGCACCTGCTGGACGCGGCCGACCGGGCCGGGATCCGCAGGTTCACCGCGATCACCCAGATGGAGAACCGGGCGATGCTTGAGGTGTTCGCCACCCTCGGCATCCCGGTGCGCAGCGTGCCGGACGACGGGACGTGGATGATGACGGTCGATCTGGATCTGCCCGCCGTGCAGCGCGTCGCGTTGCTGGACGCGGTCGCACGCCGCGAGCGGATCGCCGACGACGTCAGCCTGCGGCACCTGCTTGGCCCGAAGTCGATCGCCGTCCTCGGCGACCCCGGTGAGCCGGCCACCGAGGCTGTCCGCGCGCATCTTCACGGTTTCCCCGGCCGCGTGTACCTCGCGGGACCGGACGGCGCGGACCTGCCGGACGAAACAGAGGCCGAACTCGCGGTGGTCACCTCGCCGCCCATGCTCGCGGTCGAAGCCGTGCGCGCCTGCGGGCGCCACGGGGTGCGCGCGGTCATCGTCACGTCCACAGGGTTCGACGAAGTCTCCGGACAAGCTCTGCTCGAGGCCTGCCGCGCCGGTGGGATGCGACTGCTCGGGCCAGGCAGCCTGGGCGTGGTGAACACCGCCGTGGGCGAGAGCTTCAACGCCAGCCTGGCGGCCGGGACGTTCCGGCCCGGTCCGGCCGGCGTCGCGGTGCAGTCCGGCGGGGTCGGTCTGACGATCCTGAGCCACCTGGCCCGCCTGGGGGTCGGGATCGGAACCTTCGCGGCGGTCGGCGACAAGTACGACGTGAGCGCCAACGACCTGCTGATGTACTGGGAAGGCGACCAGGACGTGCGCCTCGGACTGCTGCACGTGGAATCCTTCGGCAACCCGCGCAAGTTCGCCCGCACCGCCCGCCGGCTCTCACGCCGCATTCCGCTCTTGGCTGTGGACCCCGAACGGTCCCCGAGCCAGGCTCGCACCGCTCTCTACGCACAGGCGGGTATCACCGCCGTGCCCTCGGTCGGAGCATTGGTGTGCGCTGCCGCACTGGTGGCGCACCAGCCTCCGCCGCACGGCAGGCGGGTGTCCGTGATCGGCAATACCCGGGGCATGGTGAGCCTCGCGGTGCAGGCCTGCGTCAAGGCAGGACTCGACGTCGTAAGCGCGACGGACATCTCGGCGACGGCCGACGCGGCGCGGCTGCGCCGGGCGGTCGCCGAGGCCGTGGAATCAGGAGCCTGTGATTCCCTGCTGGTGGCCCTCGCCCCGACCGCCCCCTTCAGCCCGGCCGAGGGGCTCGCGCACAGCGCGATGGAGAACGCCGTGCCGCTGATCGCGGTGTTGGCAGATCAGCCAGAGACCGTCACGGTGCGGCCGGACGCCGCGGGGCGCCCGATCCCGTGCTACAACGACGCCCCGGTTGCCGCCGAGGCGCTTGCGGCCGTGGTCGCTGCGGCGGCCGTGCGCGAAAGGCCGGATGATCCCGTCGCCGACCTGAAGCGCGTAGACCGGGTCGCGGCTGGATCAGTCATCGCGGACTGCCTGAACTCATCTCCACGTGGACGGACGCTCTACGGCTCCGAACGTGCCGCGCTGCTGGCCGCGTTCGGCATCGCGTCAGGCCACGAGGCGGCAAGCAGGGACACGCGTAACGCGGAGCGGTTGACGGTCACCGCGTGGCAGGACGTCGTCTTCGGGCCTCTGCTGACCTGCGTGCGTGACGGCGATACCGGCTCGGGCCCGACTTTGCTCGCCCCGGCCGGAGCGCGGGAACTGGCCGCGCTGGCCGACCGCGCGGTCGCGGGAGCCCGGCGGGTGCCGCGGGAGACCGGGAAGCTGGTCGACTTGCTCGCGCGGGTCGCAGCTCTCGTCGACGCTGTCCCGCAGGCGGCGAGTGTCCGCCTGAGCGTCCTGCTCGGCGACGACGCGGTCGTGCACGTCGTCGACGGCGACGTGGAGGTCGCGCCGGCACATCGCAAGGATCCTTATCTACGGAGGCTGCGCCGCGCGCCGGTCGAATGAGCCGCTCGCGAATGCGGGCGCGTGACCGCGGGCAGGGGCGTTCGTCCCCGAGGCACGGGATTGGTCCCGGGCCCCTCGGCCCTGCCCGCTCGTCGCGTACGGCCCGAGGCTGGAAGCGAGACACACAGAACCGGCAGGAGGATTTCCATGAGAATCGCCGTCAACGGATTCGGCCGAGTCGGCCGGGTCTTCACCCGCATCGCGATGGAGCGGGGGCTGGAGATCGTCGCGGTCAACGACGTGACCGACACCGCGACGCTCGCCCATCTGCTGGCCCACGACTCGACCTACGGCCGGCTGGGCCGCCGCGTCGAGCACACGCAGGACGCGCTGGTCGTGGACGGGCGGAAGATCGCGGTGACCGCGCAGCGCGATCCCGCGCAGTTGCACTGGGACGCCCTGGGCGTCGACGTCGTCATCGAGTCCAGCGGGAAGTTCCGCACCCGCGACCAGGCCTCGGCGCACCTGAGTGCCGGAGCGCGCAAGGTGCTGATCTCGGCCCCGGCCAAGGGCCCGGTGGACGCGACCATCGTGATGGGCGTGAACCAGGGCGACTACGACCCGGCCCGGCACGACGTGATCTCGAACGCGTCGTGCACGACCAACTGCGCGGCACCGATGGTGGACGTGTTGCATCGGCACTTCGGCATGGTCAAGGGC
>JBOHCW010000298.1:0-9346 GCA_050725375.1 Actinocrinis sp.
ACGCCGTCGACATCGGTGCGGCCTGCGGCGTCGGTTGGGATGTACTCGCCCGCGCCGGACGTGTGCTCAACTGGCTTAAGGCCGAGTGCGCTCAGGTAGTCCGCGCGAGCGACCATACGAGTCGCGACGGCTAAGGCATCGCGCTTTACCAAGGCGCCGTCAGATAGCTCGACGCCGGTGATCCGGTCCGTTTCGTCGTCGATCCGGACGGCCTTGATTTCGCCCTCCACGATGCGAATGCCGCGTGCGTGCAGTTGCTCGGCCACCTCACCGGTCGGCGGCGCGGACGTGTGGCAGAACAGGGTCAGGTCGGCCGTCCACTGGCGGAAGAGCAGCACCTGATGCATCGACAGCGGGCCGGTGAACACCACGCCGATCGCCTGGTCGCGAATCTCCCAGCCGTGGCAGTACGGGCAGTGCACCACGTCACGGCCCCAGCGTTCGCGCAGGCCGGGGAGGTCGGGCAGCTCGTCGACCAGTCCGGTCGTCGCCAGCAGGCGACGGGCGCGCACGGTGCGGCCGTCGGCGAGTTCGACCTCGAAGAGGCTGGTGCCAGCGGTGGGGTCGGCGTCGGCGCCGCCGATTCGCCGGGCGGCTACGACGTTGCCGTCGATTACGTGTCCGCCGTACTTGTGGACGTCCGCGCGTCCGCGTTCGAGCAGATCGGCGGGGCTCGTTCCATCGAGGCCGAGCAACCCGTGCACGCCCTCGGCCGGCGCGTTACGTGGCGCGCCCGCGTCGATCACCACGACGGAGCGGCGGGCTCGGGCGAGCATCAGGGCTCCGCTCAGGCCTGCCGCTCCACCGCCGATCACCACCACGTCGTAGGCGCCGTTCAACTGATCCGTCGCACCGGCCACGCCGCTCGTGTCAATCACGTTGGTCACGTTGACCACCTCCGACGCCAGAATTAGCTCTTTGCGCACCTTTGGCAAAGAAACTTGCCGGAGTGGCAAACTGGCTGCATGCGTACCGATGATGATCGAGTCCCCGAGGCCGGCTCCGACCTTGGTCCTGGACCTGGCCTCGGCGAGGTCGGCGACCTCGGCTTCGACCTCAACAGCGCGCTCGGCGCGGTCGGGCCTCGGCTGCGCGCGCTGCGGCGGGAGCGGGACACGACGCTGGCCGCACTGTCCGCGGCCACGGGCATTTCGATCAGTACCCTGTCACGGTTGGAGTCCGGCTCGCGACGGCCGACCCTCGAACTGCTGCTGCCGCTGGCCAGGGCACACGGCGTGACGCTCGACGAGTTGGTCGGCGCGCCACCGACCGGTGACCCGCGCGTCCACCTGCGGCCGGTCACCTGGCACGGCATGACGATGCTGCCGCTGAGCCGACACCCCGGCGGCATCCAGGCGTACAAGCTGATCATTTCGGCCGGACAGGCTAGGCGTGAACCCGATCCGCAGACCCACGAGGGGTACGAATGGCTGTACGTGTTGAACGGCCGGCTCCGTGTGGTGCTCGGCGAACACGACCTCGTGCTCACACCGGGTGAGGCGGCCGAATTCGACACGCGCGTGCCGCACTGGTTCGGCGCGGCAGGCTCCGAGGCCGTGGAGTTCCTGAGCTTGTTCGGGGCGCAGGGCGAGCGAGTGCACCTGCGCGCAAGGCCGAAAAAGGCGAGCGGCCAAGAAGGCTGAAGGGGATCAGAGCGATAAGAGGGATGAGCGGGGGCCGTCAAAGAACACCGGCGATCCGCGTACTCGCACTACACCCTCGTGTCGCCGCGGGCTTTAAGCTCGTCGACGATGCGCTTTACGTCCTGGGCGCGGTCGCGACTGCATACGAGGACCGCGTCAGGGGTGTCGACGACGATCGCGTTATCGACACCGAGGACGGCTACGAGGCGGCCCGAGCGCGGCACGATGACGCTGTTGGTCACGTCGTGGAGCAGGACCTGGGACTTGCCGTCGCCCGACTGCGCGTTGCCGTGTTCGTCGTGCGCCAACACCTCGCCGAGAGTGTGGAAGTCGCCGAGGTCGGTCCAGCCGAAGTCGCCGGGGATCGTGGCGACCAGGCCGGCCCGGGCCGCGCCCTCCATCACGGCGAAGTCGACCGAGATCTTCTTGAGCGTCGGCCAGATCTCCGCGAGCGCCGTGTCCCGATCGCCGTCCCAGGCCGCCGCGATGGCACGAAGTCCGTCGTGCAACTCGGGCTGCTGCCGGTGTAGTTCGGCGAGGAACACATCGACGCGCCAGACGAACATGCCCGCGTTCCAAAGGCAGCCGGCCTTGACGTACTCCTTGGCCACCTCAAGGCTCGGCTTCTCTTTGAACTCCCGCACGCGGCGGACGGCGCCGTCGATGAATTCGCCGCATTGGAGGTAGCCGTAACCGGTCTCCGGGCCGGTCGGGGTGATGCCGACCGTGATCAGCAGGCCCGTCCGCGCCGCCGCCTCCGCCTGGTTCAGTACCTCGGTGAGGCGATCGGTGTCCGCGATCAGGTGGTCCGCGGCGAACGAGCCCATCACGGCGTCCGGCTGCCGCCTGGCGATCAACGCCGCTGCCAGACCGATCGCGGCGCACGAATCGCGCGGGCTCGGCTCGACCAGGATGTTGGCCTCGGGCAGGCCGGGCAGCTGGCGCGCTACGGCGGCGGCGTGCGCGATACCGGTGACGACCAGCGTGTCCGACAACGGTGAGACGGACCCAAGCCGGGCCACTGTCGCCTGCAGGAGCGTCTGCTCCGTCCCCGTCAGCAGGTGCAGGAACTTCGGATTCGCGGCGCGCGACAGCGGCCAGAGGCGCGTTCCGCTTCCACCGGCGGGGACTACGGCGTGCAGCATTCGTCCATCATGCCTAACGTGCCGATGCTTGCGCTTAGATGCCGACTAGATGCCGACGAGATCGGGATGGCGGGCGGGCGGACCGTAGGTCAGTACTCGGCGCAGGCCGGCGGCCAGCTCGACGGCTCGTGCGGTGGGCACGGCCAGGGCGATCTGACGATCTGACGATTCGACATCGAGCTCCGCTGCGGCGTCTTCGTCAAAGCGCAGCTTCAGGGTTGCTGTTGACGTGGACGCGGCTACGTCTGTGGCCGCTGGTATCAGCTCTACGCGTTCGATGCCGCCGTAACGCACGACGCCGTTCTCGTCCATGACGCAGTACGTATCCATGCCTGTGGCGACGTCCTGCGCTGTCGGCGGTACGACGGCACATTGCAGGATCAGGTAGGCGCCCTCGCCGGCCTCGTTCTCGGCGAGGCCGACGGTGAACGCGTCGACGTTCTCGTCGACGGTGACCAGCGCGACAGTCGCGAAGTCGGGTGAAGGCATGGCTCGATTATCCCGTCAGGCAGCGTTCGGCGGTGGTGGGCACGTTCGGGCTTGGCGTGGCGGCGGATCGCCGCTCAGGTCAGCCGGTGGCGTCCCAGAAGCTGTTGCCCCAGTTGTAGGTCACGTGCACGCCGAGCTCGTTGACCGCGCGGTTCATCGCGCCCTTGCACTGCGGGCACGGCGGCAGTTCGCCCTCGATCAGGACGTGGTCGCCGGCCTGCACCGGGCGGGTGTTGGCGTACGGGTCGTTCGGGATCGGCACGGTCGGGGACGCGCCGTGCATGCGCATCGCGCGGTTCTCGGTGTGCGTGGCCATGTTCGAGTTCGGGAAGCCGAGCGCGGCCTCCTCGGGCACGGTGTGGCCGCTGACCAGGCCGTACCGGTAGCGCTGGTTGCCGTTCGGGTCGGTGACCGTGATGACCGCGTGGTGCGCGAGCCCGAGCGGGTCGAACCAGAGCAGCGGGTTGGACACGTACGCGTAGTGGTCCGGCGCGGGGAACAGGCCGAGCGGGTCAGGGCTCAGATACCGCGCGGTCTCCGGGTCGTAATAGCGCAGGTAGTTGTAGTCCAGGCCGGTCTCGTCGTCGTGGTACTGGCCGGGGAAACGCAGCGGGCAGGACGGCGGCGGCGCGTCATCGATCACTGATTCGGCGGACGCCTCGTGCCGGCCCCAGACGGTGCCGCGCGCCTGCCAGACGATGCGGCCGTCCGGCGTGACCAGTTCGGTCGGCGTGCCGACGCGGTCCGCGACGATGGCGAGGAACTCGCGGTCGATCTCGTCCTGCGGGGCGTCGAGCGCACTGTTTCCGCTGTTCACGCGCACAGTGCGCGTCTGAGCGGCGACACGGTCGGTGCCCGGTTCCCAGTCCCAGGTGACGGTCTCGGTGCGGCCGTCGGGCAGCGTGCGCGTGCGTTCGGCCAGGCGCGTGCCGTCCCACACGAAGTCCGTGCGCTCCACGGCTTGGCCGTCCTCGGCCATGCGCTGCTTCGCGATGCGGCGGCCGAGCGGATCGTACGTGTACTGCCACACGGCGCCCTCAGGCGTCGTCGCGCTGGTAAGGCGGTCGTCGGTATCCCACGCGTACGTCCACTGACGCGTCTGGCCGGAGAGCGTACGACGGATCGTGCGCACGACGCGGCCCTGACCGTCGTAGTCATAGCTCGTGCGTCCTGCGCGGCGGATCTCGGTGCCCTGATACTCGCGTGCGCCTTGGGCATCATCGAGGCCGGGCCACGCCGCATCCGTGAGATTGCCCGCGCGGTCATACGCGTACCGCTCGGCCCAAGCATTGTCTGCGCCTTCGGCGCCGGACGCGCCGCTATTTGACGCGCCGCCATCTGCGGTAGCGGTCACGCCCGTGATCCGGCCCGCGTAATCCAGGTCGAAGCCGCGGTTGCCACGCAGCGAATCCGTGATCGCGGTCGGATAGCCGTCAGGACGATACGCGTACGTGCGCTGTGCCAGCGCGTGGTACTCACCGGCACTGGAAGCCTTACCAGCACTGCGAACCTCGCCAGCACCGGGAGCCTCCCCGGCCTCAGTCGCCGACGCGTCGTAGGCCCAGATTCCCTGGGATGCCAAGCGATACCCAGAGTCGAAGGTCTGCGTGAGGGCGGCGCCGATGCCTAGGAAGCGTGTGGTCTCGTCGCCGTTCGCGTCGTACTGGAACGCGAGCGAGCCGCCCGCGGCGGCCAGCGCGAGCGGACTGCCGTTGCCGTCGAAGGTCCAGTCCGACGTGACGCCGGACGGCGTCGTGCGCTGGGTCCTGCGGCCTGCGGCGTCGTACCGGTTGGTCGACGCGCGGCCGTTGACACGCTCGCTGACGAGTCGGCCGACCTGGTCGTAGCCGTATTCGAGCTCCGCGTCCGGCGTCGCGGCGCGCAGCAGGCGCCCCTCGGCGTCGTACTCGTACACGGTCGCCGGACCGTCGTCGAGGCGGCGTTCCAGCACGCGGCCGAGCGCGTCGCGGGCCAGCACGGCGCGCTGGCCCGCGCCGTTGATCCGCTCGACCATGCGGCCCGCCGCGTCGTGCACGAAGCCGGTCGTGCGGCCGTTGAAGTCGGTCTCGCGCTCGACCCGGCCGCCGGGCCCGAGCTCGAAGCGCCAGGCCAGGCCGAGCGGGTTGGTCACGGCGACCAGGCCGCGCTCGGTGTCGAACGCGAACTCGTAGCGGGCGCCGTCGGCGCGGATCTCCGCCGAGCGCAGCGAGAACGCGCCGATCTCGTACCGGGTCACCTGGCCGGCCGCGTCCCGGTGCAGCGTCTGGTTGCCCTCGCCGTCGAACTCCCACTCGACGCGGGTCCGGTCCGGCAGCTCGCGCCAGATCGACTCGCCCTCGATCCGCCAGCCGAGCCGCGTGGTGTTGCCCAGCGCGTCGATCATCGCGACCGGCCGGCCGAACGCGTCACGTTCAGTGCGACTCGTTGCGCCGAGCGGGTCGGTGAGTGCGATCATCAGACCGGCGTTGTCGGTCTCGATCCGCGTCAGGTTGCCGGTGGCGTCGGTCACGGACGTAAGCCGGCCGCGCTCGTCGTAGGTGTAGCTGGACGTCGCACCGGCCGGATCGACGCTCGTCAGCAGATTGCCCCGGTCATCATACGAATACCGCCAGGTGGTACCCGCCGCGCCGCTGATCCGGGTCAGCTGCCGCCGTTCGTTGTACTCGGACGTGATCGCGGTGCCGTCCGCCTGCTCGATGCGGATCGCATCGCCATGCTCGTCGAGTTCGTAACGCGTCGTGTGGCCCAGCGCGTCGGTCGTCGCGATCAGGTGGCCGTGGCGGTCGTACTCCGTCAGAGTCGCGTTGCCGAGCGGATCGACCGTCTTGGTGATGTGTTCGTGCTGGTCATAGTGGTATTCGGTCACCTGGCCGAGACTGTTCGTGACCGTGGTGACGCACTGCTGCTCGTCGTAGACGAACTGCGCGGAGAGGTAACCCTCGTCACCGATACCGCGCACGACACGGCCTGCGTCGTCGTACTCGTACTCGTAACGCGAACCAGTGCGGTCCACCGACGCGATGATCCGGTCCTGCCCGTCGTATTCGTATACGAACGGAAGACCGGATGAGTTGATCACACCGGCCAACCGGCCGCGCGGATCGTACTGGTACTGCAGCAGCTTGACGCCCTCGGCGGTCACCTCCACGTAACCTGCCGTGCCCTCGCCGAGCAGCCGCAGCGCGTCAACGCGGAACCCGGCCGCCGTGTACGTCGTGTCCACCGCGATGCGGTAGCCGCCGGAGTGCTGTACCTCGGTCGGCAAGCCGTCATCGTCGCAGGTGTACGTCACGCGGTGCCCGTTACGATCCGACAGCGCGGTGATCGGCCGGATCTCAGTCGGCGTGCCGCTGATATCGGCGTCGGCGCGCGACGCGCCGAGCGTCGTGAAATGCCTGGTCCAGCCGGAAAGCGGGTCCTCGACCCGAATGGTGTCGGTCGCCCGGTCCCAGGTCAACGGCCAGCGCGCGCCCCCGGACGGAAACACGGCCTGGCCGGGCCGGGTCGGGACCGGGTAGTGCAGGATCTGCGCGTCGTCGCCGGCGAAGTGGATGCCGTCCGCGTCGATCTCGACGCGCTGATCGAGCGTCGAGGACCAGCCGGGCCCGAAGTGGCGCCCGCCGCGGTAGCCCGAGGCGTAGGCGCGCCGCAGTACCAGCGGCAGCAGACCGGCCAGTTCGACGTCCGTCACCGAGCTGATCATCTGACCGGAGACCACATCCACCGGGTCGCCCTCGGTGTGCGCGCCCTCGTTGCCCTCGCCCTCGTGCGCGCCGCCGGCGCCCTTACCCTCGCCGTTGAGCTTCGGCGGCTCGACATTGCCGGACTTGCCGCCGCCGGGCAGCTCGCGCGACGGCCGGCCGCCCGCGTCGTGCCCGGCGCCGCTCAGCTTCGGCGCCTCGTCCTTGGCCGCCACCGAGCCGATCTTGGACGCGGCCTCGGACTCGGCCGCCTCAGAGCGGGTGGCCACGCCCTCCGCGCCGTGCGCCACGGAACGCACCGCGTTCTCCACGGCCTTGCCCGCGTTCTCCAGCGCCGGCTTCAGGTCGTTCGCGACGCCGTCCTCCAGCGCCTTCGCGATCCCTTTGCTCACGCGAAGCTCACCCCTGTCAGCTGGCCGGTGAGCACTTGCGCGTGCGAGGCGACCGTGTCGGCGTGCCCGTGCAGCACCTGCGCGTGCGAACGCAACTGGTCCGGGTCGACCTGGAAGCTGCTGCCGACCGCGCCGCCGACCGCGCCGCCGGAGGTGCCCAGCACGGCGGAGGCGGCCTGGAAGACGAAGCCGTCCAGCGCGCGCTGGATGATCGGCTCCAGGGCCTTGAACCCGGCCTCGACGACCTGCGCGATGATGTACTGCTCCAGCTGCTGTTCCAGGAACTCCATCGCCTTGCGCGCGGCCAGCTCGATGCCGGCCAGCGCCGCCTCGGCCAGTCCGAAGGTGACCACGGCCGCGGCCTGGTCCGCGACGAACGAGGCGGCCAGCACGATCAGCTCGGCGATCGCGACGCCCTTCTGCGCCACGATGAAGTCGGCCGCGGCGTGCAGCGCGGCGACCACGACCTTGCAGCCCTCCAGCAGCTCGTTCATGTGCGAGGACGACATGTCCGCCCAGCGCTGCACCAGCTTCTCGTACGACGCGCCCTGATACGCCGCGCTCATCTGCTGGATCGTGTCGGTCGCGTCCTGGTGCGACTGCTGGATGTTGTCCGCGAACTGCTGGACGTACCCGGCGACCTCGCGCACGGTGTCCTCGTTGACCATCGGCCAGTCCACGCCGATGAAGTTGAGAAGCTGTACGACCTCCATCGGCGGGTCGAGCGCCACGGCCGTCCTCCAACCTCGCGAGCCCCCGCGAATCCGACGCCCCGTCGAATGTCGCGACCAAGACCTTCACGGTAACAGAGGGCAGATATCGGATTCGGCGCGACGACGGACGCTGCCCTCGTAGGCCGCGTAACGCGTGACCGCGAGGGCAGCGCAAAAGGCAGCCGCGCGTTCGTAAGCGTGCGGCGGAATATCTATCGGCGCGTGCCTGGCACAATGCGCAGCACGTGGGCCAGTGCGTCCAGTGCCGCGGGATACGCGCGCTCGGTCGGCGTGCCGTATCCCACAATCAGTCCGCGCGGCCTATTGCCGGTGTGTTCACGGTTTGCGGCGCCGTGCCAGTGAGTGTTCAATCCTTCGATCGAGACCTCATACTCGGCGGCGCGGGCCAGTACCTCGTCCTCGTCCGGGCCGTGCGCCGGCAGGCTGAGGAGCGCGTGCAGACCGGCGGCGACGCCGTGCAGCGCGAAGCCCGCCGCCGGGTTCGCGGGACGCGATTCGAGCCGGTCGAGCAGCAGGTCGCGGCGGCTGCGGTACCGCAGCCGGGCGGCCCGGACGTGCCGGTCGTACCCGTGCGTGCCGATCAGATCGGCGAGGGCGAGCTGACCGACCGAGTCGCTCTGGTGGTCGGCGTACAGCTTGGCCTCGGCCAGCGGCGCGACCAGGTGGCGCGGCAGCACCATCCAGGCCAGCCGCACGGCCGGACCGAGCGTCTTCGAGGCCGTGCCCACGTATACGACGCGATCCGGCGCGGTGCCTTGGAGCGCGCCGACGGGCTGGCGGTCGTAGCGGAACTCGCCGTCGTAGTCGTCCTCGATGACCACGCCGCCGGTGCTGCGTGCCCAGTCGGTCAGGACGCGGCGACGCGCCGGATGCAGCGTCGCGCCCATCGGATACTGATGCGCCGGCGTGACGACGACCGCACCAACGCCTGACAGTGCGTCAGCGAAGTGTTCGTCAGCGACGTGCGCATCGGTGGAGCGTGCGTCATCAGATCGCGTGCCCATAAGCAGATCTGTGCGCGCACCGTGCTCGTCCATAGGCAGCGGCACGACCGTGACACCAGCGCGCTGCACGATCGCGCGATGGAAGGGCAGACCGGGGTCCTCCATCGCGAACGCGTGCACGCCATCGCGTCGCAGCACATCTGTAAGCAGCGCGAGCGCCTGAACGTAGCCGGCCGTGATAATGATCTGCTCGGGATCGGCCAGCACGCCGCGTGTGCGCCCTAGGTAGTCGGCGAGT
>JBOHCW010000299.1:0-7710 GCA_050725375.1 Actinocrinis sp.
ACCGGCGCCGGTGTGAGCGTCCTGCGTTTCTATTGATACTGCTTATGCTGCGTGGTTGCTTCTGAGCGTCAGTGGGCGAAGTGGCGGGTGCCGGTGAGGTACATCGTCACGCCCGCGGCCTCGGCGACCGCGAGCGATTCGGCGTCGCGCACCGAGCCGCCGGGCTGGACCACGGCCCGCACGCCCGCCTGGATGAGGATCTCCAGGCCGTCGGCGAACGGGAAGAACGCGTCCGAGGCGGCGACCGATCCGGCGGCTCGCTCGGCGGCCCGGGCGACCGCGAGGCGGGCCGAGTCGACCCGGTTGACCTGGCCCATGCCGACGCCGACGGTCGCGCGGCCGCAGGCCAGCAGGATCGCGTTGGACTTGACCGCGCGCACCGCGCGCCAGGCGAAGGCCAGGTCGGCCAGCACCTCGGGGTCGGCGGCCGGGCCCGCGGCGAGTTTCCAGTTCTGCGGCAGGTCGCCGGGTGCCTGGAAGTTGTCGCCGGCCTGCATGAGCACGCCGCCGCTGATCTGGCGGTACTCGGTCTTGCGCCGCGCGCTCGTGCCGGTGCGCAGCAGCCTGATGTTCTTCTTGGCCGAGAGGATCTCGACCGCGCCGTCCTCATAACCGGGCGCGACGATGACCTCGGTGAACACCTCGGAGACCTGCCGGGCCATCTGCGCGGACACCGGCCGGTTTGACGCGATCACACCGCCGAACGCGGAGACCGGGTCGCAGGCGTGCGCCTTGCGATGCGCCTCGGCGATGTCGCCGGACACTGCGATGCCGCACGGGTTGGCGTGCTTGATGATCGCGACGCAGGGCTCGTCGAAGTCGTACGCCGCACGCAGCGCCGCGTCCGTGTCCACGTAGTTGTTGAAGGACATCTCCTTGCCGTGCAGCTGCTCGGCGTTGGCGAGGCTGTCGCGCGCCGTCCCGTCCCCTTGGAAGCCGCCGCTGTACAGCGCCGCCGCCTGGTGCGGGTTCTCGCCGTAGCGCAGGATCGCCTTGCGCTCGTAGGTCGCGGCGACGAAGGCCGGGAACGGCGACTCGTCGGCCGGCGCGTAGTCGGAGGCGAACCAGGAGGCGACGGCGGCGTCGTACGCCGCGGTGTGCGCGAACGCCTCGGCGGCCAGCCGCCTGCGCTGCTCCAGGGTGAAGCCGCCGTTGTCCAGCGCGGCCAGCACGTCGGCGTAGCGGGCCGGGTCGGTCACCACGGCGACGCTCGGGTGGTTCTTCGCCGCGGCGCGCACCATCGAGGGGCCGCCGATGTCGATCTGCTCGACGCACTCGTCCGGCGCGGCGCCCGAGGCGACGGTGGCGCCGAACGGGTACAGGTTGCCCACGACCAGGTCGAAGGGCTCGATGCCGAGTTCGTCCAGCTGGCGTACGTGGTCCGGCAGCCGGCGGTCGGCCAGGATCCCGGCGTGCACCTTGGGATGCAGGGTCTTGACGCGTCCGTCCAGGCACTCGGGGAAGCCGGTCAGTTCGGCGACCTCGGTGACCGGCACGCCCGCGGCGGCGATTCGGGCCGCGGTGCTGCCGGTGGAGACGATCGCGACGCCGGCGGCGTGCAGGCCCTGCGCGAGCTGCTCGAGTCCGGTCTTGTCGTACACGCTGACCAGCGCGCGACGGATGGGGAGCGCGGTGCTCACGGGATGGTCACCTTCCGGTTGCCGGCGGCTACGCCGGTCGTGCGGCTTGAAGTGGGGTCCGAACCGGGGACCGAACCGGATCCGGGGCCGGGCCGGGCTGCGGCGCCGGGCTCGGCGGATGTGGGCGCGGGCGTGATCGTCCAGCCCTCGCGGGCCATCCGGCCCACGTGCCCGACCAGCAGCAGGCGCTCGGCCACCTTGATCCGCTCGTGCAGCGACTCCTCGTCGTCGCCGTCCTCGACCGGCACGGCGACCTGCGCGATGATCGGCCCGTCGTCGATGCCTTCCGCGACGACGAACAGCGTGCAGCCGGTGACCTTGACGCCGTAGGCGAGCGCGTCGCGGGCGCCGTGCATGCCGGGGAACGAGGGCAGCAGCGCGGGGTGCGTGTTGACGGTGCGGCCGCCGAACGCGGCCAGGAAGTCCACGCCGACCAGCTTCATGAACCCGGCGGAGACGACCAGGTCGGGCGCGTGCTGGAGCACGAGGTCGCGCAGCGCGCGGTCCCAGGCGGCCCGGTCGGGGTGGTCCTTGACCTTGCACACGAAGGTCGGCACGCCCGCGTCTTCGGCGCGCTTGAGGGCGAGGATGGCGTCCCGGTCGGCCCCGACGGCGACGACCGTCGCGCCGTAATCGGGATCGGCGCAGGCGTCGAGCAGGGCCTGGAGGTTGCTCCCGCTGCCGGAGACCAGCACGACCAGGCGGGCCGGCGGGGCGGACGGGGGCGGATATCGGACCGGTTTCGCGAACGACGGTGACTGCTGAGTTGTGGATGCCACGACCGCGGCGTCCTTTCAGGTCAGTTGGTGTCTGATTCCCGTCGGCACGGCCTGACGGCCGGGTAGGCGGGATGTGAGCAACGATAGCTAGCGGTACGGTGAAGAGACGAATCAAGCCGCATCATGTTGTGCGGCGGTACGGTAGCGGCGCACCGACTGTGAAGACACGCAGTGACGACCAATCCCGTGACGACGGAGCCAAAGACTGTGACCGACGCCTCTTCCCGCCAGGACTCCCCTGAGAACGAGGACGGTCACCCCACGTCCGACGCGGCGCAGCCACAGACGCAACAGACTCAAACACAGCAGACTCAAACGCAGCAGGCACAAACGCAGCAGGCACAGCAGACCAAGGACGCGTCGCAGGACCAGATGGTCGGGCAGTGGTCGGCTGACCAGCCCGCGCCCGCGCCGTGGTACCTCGGCCAGTCCGGACCCGTGCCCGTCGTGCCGCCGCCTCCGGCGTGGCCGCAGGCGCCGCTCCCGCCGGCGCCGCCGCTGCCTCCGCCCACCCCCGACCAGGTGAACTGGCCGAACCACGCCCCGGGGATGCGTCCGGATTCGCAGACTCGCGCACCCCAGACTCCCGGATCTCAGACTCCCGCATCTCAGGCTCCCGCATCTCAGGCTCCCGCATCTCAGGACGCGGCGTATCAGAACCCTGTGTCTTCGCCAGACGGACAGGCGCAGGGGCAGCCCGCACAAGGGCAGCCTGCACAGGGTCAACAAGGACAGCAGGGTCAGCCGCAGCAGCCGCCGGCCGGCGCGGTGCCGCCGTGGAGCGGCCAGGTGCCGTCGGCCCATCCCGGTCAGCAACAGCAGCCGACCCCGTGGCACGACCCGAACCGTTACGCGCAGCCCGGTCAGCGTCCGCAGATGCAGGACCCGCGCTCGCAGCACCAGCCACCGCAGCGTCCGCAACAGCAGCCGCGCGAGGACCCGGCGAAGCGTCCGCCGCTGAGCCTTCGCACGCGCTGGGCGCGCGGCCTGGCGATCGGCGGCGCGTTGTGCACGCTGGCCACCCTGCTCAACGGCTACCGCAACTTCCCGTCGTGGCTGATCGGCGCGGCCGTGGGACTGGTGATGTCGCTGGTCGCCCTGTGGTTCGGCGCCTTCGCCCAGCGCGATGCGGTGCGTAACTCGCAGCGCGCGCCTGAGGCCGTCGCCGCAGTGGTGTGGAGCGGTGTGACGACGTTGGTCGCGGTCGCGATCGTCGCACTGTCGCTCGTCTTCTATCCGCAGCTGCGCGACTACTCGAACTGCATGCGCTCGGCGAACACGATCGCCGGGCAGAAGACCTGCCAGACGCAGCTCAACAACGCGCTCACCTTCCAGCCTTAGAGGGCGCGCCATGGCCGTTGTCACGTTCGCCCCTGCCCGCCGACAGCCGACGACCACGGCTGCGCGGCTCGGCGTCGTGGCCGTCGCGTCGGTGGCGGCGGCGTGGGTGCACCAGGGCCACGACCCGGGCGCGCTGTGCCCGCTGCGGCGGCTGACCGGCGTGCCGTGCCCGATGTGCGGCTCGACCACGGTGTTCATGGAGGCGGGCGCCGGCCACTGGACAGCCGCGCTGCTCGCGAATCCGGTGACGGTCGTCGCCGCGCTGATCTTCCTGGCGGCGCCGCTGCTGGCCTTCGACCCGGTCGCGACCATGGTGCGCCTGCCCCCGCGCGTCCTGTGGATCGGCGGTGCGGTGCTGCTGGTCGGCTCGTGGCTGTGGCAGCTGCACCGGTTCCGATTCCTGGGATAGACACTGCTTGGGATAGACACTGCCTGGGATAGACACTGCGTGGATAAGCACTGTTTGGGATAAGTGCCGCTCGGATAAGCGCTGCTTGGGACGAGTGCGGACACGGGCGGGCACGATCTCTCAGATCGTCTGACTTGTCATACGGAAAAGGCACTCGTTTAGGCCATCAGGGGATGTGCATAATTGGGCAATAGCTGACGATGTGTGAGAGAGCGCTGCGTGCGAGAACGCTGTGCGAGAACGCAGAGCCAGCAGGAGGCCCGCGGTGACCGAGACGCCGAACCAGCCCGAGGACTCAAGGCCGCAGAACGCTCAGGGCCAGGTCCAGCCCGAACAGGTCCAGCCCGACCAGGGCGCCAAGCCGGAGCCACCGCGTGACGACGCCGCCCATGACGCGCTGCGCGACCTCGGCGACAAGCCGCGCACCGATGAACTCGGTGCGACCGCGTACTCGGCCGTGCCCCCACCACTGGCCGACATCCAAGACACCCAACCGGGAACGGCGCGGTCGCCGTTTGCACCGCAGTACGGACAGGAGCCGTACCGGCAGACTGGTTACGGCGACACGTCCTACGGCGGCTCGCAGTTCGGCGGTGCGCCTTATGGCGGCGCTATGCAGTACCCCGCCGCCCCTCCCCCGCCGCCCGACCAGCAGTACGCCGGCTACGACCATCCGGCGGACGGCCTGCCGACGGGCATGCCGCCGCTGGCCTCGTGGGGGCAGCGCGCCGGCGCGTTCATACTGGACAACGGCGTCGCGATCGTGGCCGGCTGGATCTCCGGCGCGACGCGGCACGGTTCCGTCAACGTCGCGTTCGACGTCATCAGCCTCGCCGGGGCGATCTGGGCGATCATGAACGCGGTGCGGGCCGGGCGCACCGGGCAGTCCTACGGCAAGCGCGCGATGGGTATCCGGCTGCTGCGCTTCGAGGACGGGCAGCCGATCGGCGGCGGGCGCGGTTTTCTGCGACTGTTCCTCAACTGGCTGTTCTGGCTGCTGTGCCTGATCCCCGGCGTGCTGAACCTCATGTGGCCGCTCTGGGACGGCCGCAAACAGACCTGGAGCGACAAGATCGCCAAGTCAGTAGTCGTACAGGGCTGATCCGCGAGACGGCGCGGTAAGGCGTCGATAACGCTTGTTTAAGCAGCGTCCGGGCGCCCTAACGCGGCGCTTCTCGTGCGTCGGTACCCGGTACCGTTTCGGAGCGTGTCCTATGACCACACCACGTCCTATGGCAACACTGCGTATGACAACGCCGCAGCACCCGAACTTGCCGTGCCGGGCGCCTACGCGTCATGGGGCGCTCGGCTCCGCGCCACCGTCATCGACCTGCTCGTCGCCGCTCCCGGATACGCCCTCGGCATCGTCGTCGCCGACGCCACCGGCTCCCCCGGCACCGTCGACCCGCACAGCTTCGCCGTCAGCGGCGGCCTCGACAACCGGTTCCTGGCCGTCGGCGTCCTGGTCACCGCGCTCATCTGGGTCCTGAACCTGCTCTGCCAGGGCCGCACCGGGGCCAGCCTCCGGCAGCGGGCCTTCGGCCTGCGCATCGTCCGGCGGCGCGACAGGCGCCGGCTCGGCGTCCGGCTCGCCCTCGGCCACTATCTCGGCCACTGCCTCGGCCACCTGCTCGACCTGCCGTTCCTCGTCGGCGTCCTGCGGCCCCTCCGGGCCGGCGACGGGCAGACCTACGCCGACCTGGTCTGCGGAACCGTCGTCCTGACCGGGCGTCAGCCAGGCGGACATGCGCGGTAGGACAATCGGGGCGGCCGCGGGCTGGACGTCGGGCCGGGCATCCGGTTCGGGCACGAACGCGGCGGGCGCCGTCGTGGCGGCGCGACGGGCGCGTCCGTAGCCGATCGCGTACCAGAGCCCGAATCCGAGAACGGCGACGGCGGCCACCTCGCCGGACACGGCGAGCGCGACCTGCCACGGCACCGGACCCACGTTCGACATCGAGCCCGCCGCCACCGGGCCGCCGGACAGCACCGCGCACGCGCCGACCACCGCGGTGACCGCCGGGAGCGCCGTGCCGACCGCCGCCGCGCGCTCCGCGAGCCCGCCGAGCGAACGGCCGACGATCAGTACCAGCGCGGCGCCGGCCGCTACCGGGATCGCGAAGACCAGCGTCGTCCACGGCGACAGCGGACCCGCATGGGGCACCGCCTGGACCAGCGGCAGACCGGGCAGCGCGCCGTGCACCGAACCGCCCACCGACACGGACGAGCCCTCACCGACCGCGAAGCCCGGTCCCGAGGCGAAACCCAGTGCCCAGATCATCAGATTGGGCACCAACGCGAGATCGATCAGGAAGAGCCCGAAGTCGCCCGCGAGCCCCTGGCCGATCGACGTCCCGGTGTGCATGATGTCCGCGAAGTGCACGCTCACTGCGATGAGTGTGATCAGTGCCGCGCCGCAACCGAGCACGCCTAAGGCAGCACTGCCCGCACGCACAGCCGTCGCGGCCCACCGCTCCAGGCTCGGAGCGCGGACGCTGAGCAGGCCCGCGCCGTAACCGCAGCACGCGATCAGGAACGGATATCCGACCGCTGCGCCGACGTCCGCGTGCAACGGTCCTGACGCGGCGCTCCACGCGATGATGAGCGAGGCGAGCGGATAGCCGAGCACGACCGCGCCGAACGACCAGATCCCGGCGGCGAACCGCTGCGCGGCGTAGCGGCCGGCCAGGACGAGCGCGCCGGCCGGCAGGATGGTGAAACCGAGCGGGGACAGGCCGAACGGACCGTCAGGGGTCTGCAACAGCACGTGGTGCGCGGCCAGCCAGAGCTGGCCGGCCACGTGCACCGGCTCGGCGAACGAGCCGCCGTTCGGCGGGGCCATCGCCCAGACCGCGAGCGTGAGCGCGGCGGCGACCAGCCAGCCGCCGGCCGCGATCACCGCGGCGGCGACCGCGCCGACGATCAGGTCCGGCGCGTGGTCGCCGACGATCCGGCCGACCCGGACGAGCAGGTCCGTGACGCGGCCGGCACCGGCCGGATCGTCAACCGGCGGCAGGTGGCCCGTACGCCGCGAACTGCCCTGCGTCGGGAAGTGCGACGGCGTTTCGGCGTCGGAGGCGGGCTGCGGCAGCGCGTCGACGGGCGTCTGCGGACGGTCAACCATGGACCCATGCTGGCCAGCCGGACGTGCGGGAACGGCGCAGGCGCGCCCGTCCTTCACCCGGACGAGCGCGCCTGCGGAGTAACGCGTTGAGGCGCGCGCAGCGCCTCCGCGACTTCTACCTACATCGACTACAGCCGACTACAGCGCCTCTACGATGGCGCGCATCAGCCGCGCGGTCTCGGACGGCGTCTTGCCGACCCGCACGCCCGCCGCCTCCAGCGCCTCCTTCTTGGCCTGCGCGGTGCCGGACGAGCCCGACACGATCGCGCCGGCATGGCCCATCGTCTTGCCCTCGGGCGCGGTGAACCCGGCCACGTAGCCGACGACCGGCTTGGTGATGTGCTCCTTGATGTACGCCGCTGCCCGCTCCTCGGCGTCGCCGCCGATCTCGCCGATCATCACGATCGCGGCGGTCTC